>CAVCON010000092.1:0-9474 GCA_963603805.1 Oscillospiraceae bacterium | reverse complement strand
GTTGACGGCGAGTCGGGGATAAAGTGCTGCAAAAACCTTGAATGCACAAATTCAAAGTTCTACGGCAAATATCCGTGGTGGCACGTTGACGGAAGCGTGATAAAGGACTGCTATTTTGCCCCGGGAAGCCGTTCGGCGATATGGTACAGCAACGACATGGTTATAAAGGACTGCGTGATAGACGGCCCGAAGTTTTTCCGGGAGATGAGAAACTTGGAACTCGAGAACGTGAAAATAACCGATGCCGACGAGACTTTTTGGAAAATTGACGGACTTAAAATAAGGAATGTGGAGCTTCACGACGGCACTTATCCGTTCATGTTCTGCAGGAACATTTATGTTGACGGCTTGAAGTCCGACTCGAAATATGTGTTCCAGTATTGCAAAAACGTTGAGGTTCACAATGCGGAAATTACCACCAAGGACAGTTTCTGGGAGTGCGAGAACGTAACGGTTTACGACTCCAAGCTCGACGGCGAGTATCTTGCATGGCACAGCAGGAACGTTAAACTTGTGCGCTGCCATATAAGCGGCGAGCAGCCCCTTTGCTATCTTGACGGCATAACTCTCGTTGACTGCACTTTCGACCCTGCGTGCGACCGCGCCTTTGAGGACTGCCTCAATATTGACGCGCAGATAAACGGCGGCATAACCGAGGTGAAAAACCCCATAAGCGGGCGGATTGTTGCCGACAAGATAGGCAGGATTACTTATGACGAGTATGCCAAGGGAAAGGACTGCATTATAGAAACCCGCAAAAAGGCTTGATATGTACGGGAATTTTGACGAGATTGTAAGGCGTCGCGGCACCGGGTCGTACAAGTGGGACACGCCCAAGGGGGACGATGTGCTGCCCATGTGGGTTGCGGATATGGATTTCCCTGTTGCGCCGTGCATTCAGAAAGCTCTTGAAAAACGTGTGGCGCATGGCGTGTTCGGCTATACGCTTGTGGGTGATTCTTATTATGAGGCTGTGATAAACTGGTTCAACACGCGGCACAAATGGACAATCAAGCGCGACTGGATAATCTACACCTCCGGAGTTGTGCCTGCAATTAGCTGCTGCCTTAGGGCAATGTGCATGAACGGGGAGAATGTGCTTGTGCAGACTCCTGTTTACAACTGTTTCTTCTCGAGCATACGCAACCAGGGATGCCAGATTGTGGAGAACGAACTCGTAAGGGAGGGCGACACATATAGGATAGATTTCGACGACTTCGAGCGCAAGTGCGCCGACGAGAAGACCACGGTGTTTCTTCTCTGCAACCCACACAACCCTGCGGGGCGTGTGTGGACTCGCGAGGAGCTTGAAAAAATGAACGCCATTTGTATGCGCCACAATGTTAGGGTTGTTGCCGACGAGATACATTGCGAGCTTGTGATGCCGGGGCATGAGTACGTTCCTTTTGCGTCTGTAAGCGAGGATTGCCTGAAGAATTGCGTTGCATTGAGTTCTCCGTCAAAGGCTTTCAACACCGCAGGACTGCAGATCGCCAACATTGTTTGCAGCGACCCAGAACTGCGCCGCCGCATCGACAGGGCGGTGAACATATTCGAGGTGTGCGACGTGAACCCTTTCGGGCCTGTGGCTCTCGAAGCGGCATACAGCAAGGACGGAGCTAAGTGGCTCGGCGAGCTGAACGATCGGATTTGGCAGAATTACCAGATAGTGAAAAAGTATCTCGCATTGCACCTTCCAAAGGTGAAACCTCTGAAATTAGAAGGCACATATCTTGCATGGCTCGACATAAGGCAGCTCGGCATAAGCTCGGCAGAGGCGGAAAGGCTGCTTCTCGAAAAAGGCAGACTGATGCTGTCGTGCGGAACTGACTATGGCGTGAAAGCCGGCGAGGGCTACCTGCGCATGAATCTCGCTTGCCCGGCGGAATTGCTGGAAAGCGGGCTGGAAAGAATGAGGGCGGCGTTGGGATAAGCCTTACTTTGACAGAAACTTGTTGCCGCTGTTTTCCGGCAGGGGAGTGTTCACGAGCTGGAAGAACGATGCGGCTGTGGAATTGCCGTCTTTGCGGATTATGGTGTTGCCTGTGAAAGAAACTCCGTTTGAGTTGACTGCCGACACAAGGGGAACGTCATGCCTCATGTCGAATGTGCAGTTTCTTATTATGAGCTGCGGCGTGCCTTTCTGGTTGTAGTCGTGCGACGGACAGACATCCGAAATCCCGCCCCAAACAAGATTTCTGAACGTGCAGTTCTCTATCGTCAGCCTTTGCGTTGGCGGACCTTCAATGCCGCCGCTCATGAGCGCAAGCTCAAATGCAAGTCCGTTGTCCTCGATTGTGCATCCCGAAACTCTTGTCGGCTGGTGCGTGAGAATGCCCCTTTGCAGTTGTGTGCCGAATGTGCAGTTTTCTATAACGGCTTCCTCGTCGCTTTGCAGGTAGAGGCAGGTTTTTGTGTCGGCTTCCGTCACGTTCTTGTCGAGTGTTACAATCCCTTCGCGGTAGTTTATGGGCTGGTAGTCGGTAATGGTGCATTCGGCGAACTGTCTGGATGTTTCGGGGTTGAACACCATGACTTTTTTGCCTGTTCCAAGATTTGTGTTGTCCCACAGAATGTCCTTGTGGACTATGCGGAATTTGTTTGGCGCAAGCACTTCGGTTATCGCGTCGCCCGACATTTTTATGTGTATTGCGTCATCCATTGTGCGCTCTATGTGGCAGTTTTCTATGCGTGGCTGATGTTCGTTGCCTTTAAGGTGCATCCCATCGCTGCATCCCGCTACTATTCTGTTGCCAAGGGGAATGATTTTGCAGTTCCGCAGTGTGGGGTGCGAGCAGCCTTTAAGCACAAAGGTCATAAGCGGCGCGGCGTATGACGTGATGTTTTCCAAAACAATGCAGTCGCACTGCTGTGCGGCTATGTTTGCCGTGTTGGTATAAACAAACTCCCCTTTTTCGTTCGCGGCTTTAGTTTCGTTGTTCTGCTTCAGAGGCGTTTCGGGGTAGGGCAGTTTCATGCAGAAGTAGTCGCCCGGTTTGAGCTGTTCCTGCTTGCGCAGGTCATATTTCACGCCGAATGTGCCGTTGCCCAAGTCAGAAACTTTTTTCACCCACGAATGTCCCTGATAGAATTTGCGCGTCTTGCCGTTTGCGGTTATGCAGTCCACAATTTTCCCGCCGTTCCTGTATGGCTCATCCCCAATGGCGGGGGAGGGGAAACCGCTGTCGGTCTTGAACTCAAGGTAACAGTTTGCGGCATCAACCTTTGTAACCCTGCCCTGTGTGTAAGGCAGCGGCGAATAGTCTATCTTGAAATTGCGGACTATGATGTTCTGCGAGCGGTATAGGGCGAATGCGCGTGAGGATGGGTGTATCATCAGCGTGCAGCCGTTTCCCTCGATAACAAGGTTGCGTGCGCGGCTTATGAGTATGCGTCCGTAAAGGTCGCCAAGGTGTTGCCCGATGCGGTAAACCTTTCCCGGCGCGAACACAACCTTTGCGGGGCGTTTTTGTTTTGAGACTTTTGCGAACAGCTTTGTGAGTGCGGGCAGGTCGTCGGTTTTGCCGTCGCCTTTCGCGCCGCATTTTGACACATTATAATATATGGTGTCGCCGGGGGCGGGCATTGCGTGTGCCGCAAACAGCAAGCACGACATTGCGGCTGCGCATACAAGATGTTTCATAATGTTTTGTTGGCAATGGTGTATGAAAAGAAAGTAGTGCAAAAGTAGTAATTTCGCGTTTCAAAACAAAGTAAGGATTATGGACTTTAATCTCAAAGGACACGCCGCCATGTTCGGCGCGAATGCAATGTGGGGGCTGATGTCGCCTGTGTCGAAAGTTGTCATGGCAAGCGGGGCGGTAACGCCGTGGGTGGTTACGGATATGCGCATAGGCGGGGCGATGCTGCTGTTTTGGCTTGTGTCGTTTTTCCAGAAGCCCGAACACGTGGACCACAAGGACATGGTGAGGCTGTTCTTCGCCTCGCTTTTCGCCATAGTGCTAAACCAGGGCAGCTTCATCTTTGGCGTAAGCATGACGTCTCCGGGCGAAGCCTCGATAATAACCACCAGCATGCCGCTGTGGGCAATGGTGCTTGCCGCCTTCATCCTAAAAGAACCGATAACAGGGAAGAAAGTTCTTGGCATAGCCTTCGGGGCGGGAGGTGCGCTGATGCTCATTCTCGGCAGTGCGCAGGGGCAGGGCGTCGCCGCCAATGCCGCCCATGCCCGCTGGGGCGATATGCTCGTGCTGTTTGCCCAGCTAAGCTATGCGTTCTACATTGTGCGCTTCAAGAACTTCGTGAACAAGTACTCCCTCGTTACAATAATGAAGTGGATGTTCACCTACGCCTTTATATGCACCCTGCCTTTCTCCACAAGCGACCTTATGAACACACGGTGGGAAAGCCTTCCTGCGGCTGACGTTGCGGGATTGGCTTATGTCGTTGTGTGCGGCACGTTCCTTTGCTATATGCTTGTGGTTGTGGGGCAGAAAGCCCTGCGCCCCACTGTTGCCGGCATGTACAACTACATACAGCCGGTGGTGGCGTGCATAGTGGCGGTGTGCTGGAATATGGACACGTTCAACCTTACCAAGGCGGCGGCTGTCGCCATGATATTCGGCGGAGTGTACCTTGTAACAATCAGCCGCAGCCGAAAGGACATGGAGGCATTGCAGGAAAAATAGTGCGCCGTTTTTGCGGTTTGATGCAATGTGTTGAAAATCAGAAAAATATGTTATTTGGAAATAATTTTGCAAGTTGTTGTTTTTCAGATGTTTGCAAGTGGCGAAAAAAGGTCTGATGTAGTTTGAATTATATCAGACATAATTTTTTCTACATCGGACATAGTTTTTCCTACATCAAATGTAATTTTTGCGGTATTGGTTTTGCGATAATTATATGAACGATGTATGCAGTTTATTGACTGCAACGGTATATATGTAGGGGCGTATGGCATACGCCCTGTACACCATCGCTCGAACCGCACCGCGAACCGTTGCCATTGCATCACCAATCCGCGCAATTCGGGCGTATGCCATACGCCCCTACAAGCGGTGCAATTCCTTAATTTACTAAAAGTTGGGTGTTTGTTTGGTATATGGCATGCGCCCTGTATGCCATTGCTCATACCGCATGGCAAACCGCCGCCGCAACATGGTTTTCCTGATACATTTTGTTGCCGTACAAACATCTTTCGCGACAAAACAAACGCCTTGACGATTATAATTAGTACTTTTGTATCGAGTATAAGTGTAAAAACAAAAATAGGATGAAGACAATTGCGATATTCGCGTCAGGTGAAGGGACGAATGCGGAAAACCTGATTGAGTATTTTTCCGCCCATAAGGATGTCAAGGTGGGCGTTGTGGTTTACAACAGAAAGGAAGCCGGGGTGCGCGCACGCGCCGAAAGGCACGGCGTTCCAACGGAATATGTGCCGAAAAGCCGCTTTGGCGAGGCGGACAGCGTTCTGGCGATGCTCAAGGGCTATGGCACGGACGTAATTGTGCTTTCGGGTTTCCTGCTTCTTGTTCCCGACTATTTGCTCGAAGCCTACCCTAACCGCGTTGTCAACATCCACCCGTCTCTGCTGCCCAAGCACGGAGGCAGGGGAATGCACGGACTTCATGTGCACGAGGATGTGCTGAAGTGCGGCGAGGATGAAACTGGAATAACAATTCATGTGTGCGACTCAAACCTCGACAAGGGCGTAACGCTGTTTCGTGCCAAATGCAACGTGGAGCGCGACGACACCCCCGAAACCCTTGCGGCGCGTGTGCACAAGCTTGAATACGCCTTTTTTCCCGAAGTGGTGGAAAGGCTGTGCAACGGAGGCTATGACTACAAGTTCAAACACTAAATATTACGGCTATGCAGAAACTCAATGACGGCATATATTATATAGGCGTGAACGACCGCACAACCCACCTCTTCGAGTCGATGTGGCCGTTGCCCAACGGCGTGAGCTACAACTCCTACATTATAGATGACGAAAAGGTGGCTGTGGTTGACTGCGTGGGGGACGGATTTTTTGAGGAGTGCCTGCAAAACATCCGCGCGGTGATAGGCAACCGCCCGGTTGACTACATAATAGTGAACCATATGGAGCCTGACCATTCGGGGGCTTTGCAGCTTTTCAGGCAATTCTACCCGGATGCGAAAATCGTGGGCAACAAGAAAACCCTTGAAATGGTGGGCGGATATTACGGCGTTTCGCGCGACAGCGATGTTGTCGTGGGCGAAGGCTCGCGGCTTTCGCTTGGCAGGCACGAGCTTGTGTTCAGCCTTGTGCCTATGGTGCATTGGCCCGAAACAATGGTAACATACGACACAACGGTCTCAACACTGTTTTCGGGCGACGCCTTTGGGTGCTTCGGCGCACTCAACGGCACGGCTCTTGACTGCGAAATGGACACAGAACCTTACTTTCCCGAAATGCGTAGGTACTACTCAAACATCGTGGGGAAATATGGCGCACCGGTGCAAAGCGCACTGAAAAAACTTTCTTCCCTTGACATAAAGATGATATGCCCAACCCACGGTCCTGTGTGGACAGAGGGCATTGCGCGTGTGGTTTCGGAGTACGACCGTATGAGTCGCTACGAAGCCGCCGAGGGACTTACCGTGGTATATGCCTCGATGTACGGTAACACGCGCCGCATGGCCGAAAGCGTGGCTGCCGGGGCGGCAAGGGCTGGAATAAGGAACGTAAGGGTGTTTGACGCGGCACGTACGCCGCTGTCAGTTATTCTCGAAAACGTGTTCACTTATAAGGGGCTTGCCATCGGGGCTACGACATACAACGGCGGCACAAACCCGGCGGTGAGGGCATTGCTCGAAGCCGTTGAACTGCGTGGCGTTAAGCACCGCGTATTTGGCGCGTTCGGCTCATTCACTTGGTCAGGCAAGGCTGCCAAGGCAATATCCGACTTTGCCGAAAAGATGAATTTCACCGCTCCTGCCGCCCCTGTGGAACTGAAGCAGGGGTTCAACGCCGAAACTGCGGAAAAGTGCGCGGCTCTCGGTATGGCTCTTGGCAGGGAAATAAAGAACAGTTGAAATAACACCCGAAATGAAACATAAGCTTTTTTTGAAAGTAACGGTTTGGGCAGCGGCGGCATTCGCCGCTGTCTCTGCCAATGCGCAGGAATTGCCGAAAGTTCCAATGGACACGGCGATACGCTACGGCACGCTGCCCAACGGAATGACGTATTACATACGCCACAACGATTTGCCAAAACAGCGGGCGAATTTCTACATAGCCCAAAAGGTGGGCTCGGTTCAGGAGGATGATACGCAGCGCGGGCTTGCGCATTTCCTGGAGCACATGTGCTTCAACGGCTCAAAGAATTTTGCCGGAAACGGAATCGTGAGCTACTGCGAGAGGATAGGCGTGAAGTTCGGGCGTAACCTGAACGCCTACACGTCCACCGACGAAACCGTTTACAATATAGACGATGTGCCTGTGTCGCAGAGCAACATCGACTCCTGTCTGCTTATTCTCCACGACTGGGCTGACGGTCTCACTCTCGACCCGAAGGAGATTGACAAGGAGCGTGGCGTAATTCATGAGGAGTGGCGTTTGCGTTCCTCGGCGTCGCAGCGCATTCTGGAACGGCAGCTGCCAAACCTTTACCCGAACTCAAAATATGGCAGCCGTATGCCGATTGGCCTACTCTCGGTTATCGACAGTTTCAGACCGCAGACGCTACGGGCATATTACGAGAAATGGTATCGCCCCGACCTGCAAGGGATTGTGATTGTGGGCGACATTGACGCGGCGAAGGTGGAGGAGCTGGTAAAGGCTGTGTTCTCCGACATCAGAATGCCCGAAAACGCCGCCAAATATGAAACGTACCCGGTGCCCGACACGCCGTCGCCCATTTATATAGTGGACAAGGACAAGGAGCAGTCCGCGCCGTACATAATGATAATGTTCAAGCACGACCCGATAGACGATAAGCTGAAGGACACGCCGGTTTTCTTTGCGCGGCAATACATGATTTCATCTTTCACAATGGCGATGAACGGACGGCTTGACGAACTTTCGCAAAAGGACGGCTGCCCCTTCGATGCCGCAGGCATAGGTTATGACAATTATGTCATATCAAAAACCAAGGATATGCTTTACGTGGAAATCACACCCAAGGCGGGAAAAGGCCGTGAAGCCGTGAAAACCGTTATGGAGGAGATTAAAAAGGCGGGGAAGTTCGGCTTTACCGACACGGAACTTTACCGCACGAAAGAGGAGTTCCTTAGCCGCATGGAGAAAGTCTATGACAACCGCGAAAAGCAGAAAAATTCCTTTTTCGTAAGCCAGTACGTGCGCCACTTTCTTGAGAAAGAACCGCTGCCGTCGATTGCCGATGAGTTTGAACTTGACAAACAGATAGCGGCGCAGGTTAAGCTCGCTGAAATATCAGGATATTTTGCAAGCCTTACCGCCAAAACCGACACGAACTTTGTTGTAATTGCGGAGTATCCCGACAAAGAGGGAGTGGAGATGCCGTCTGCGGAGGATTTGAAGTCGGCTGTGGAAGAAGCCTTGCGCACAGAACTTACGCCGTATATAGACAACGTTAAGACTGGAAGCCTTATTTCCGAACTGCCGCCCAGAGGAAAAATAACCAAGGAAGAACCTGCGGCGTTCGGATATACACATCTTTTGCTCTCAAACGGCGCAAACGTTTACTTCAAAGCCACCGATTTCAACGAGTCGCAGGTGGTTTTCAACGCAAAGTCGTTCGGCGGTTATCAGAAAACCGACAAAGCGGATATGGTAAACGTGAAACTTTTTGGAAACGTGATGAATTCTACGGGGATTGGCGACTTCAAACAGACAGAGCTTGACAAAAAACTTGCGGGAAAGCAGGTTTTCACCTCTGTGTCGCTCGACGAGACAACCGAAAGCCTTTCCGGCGTGTCAACTCCCAAGGATTTGCGCACGCTGTTCGAACTGATACACCTTAGGTTCTGCAAACCGTCAACAGACACGGCGGCATACAGGAGCGTGATAAGCCAAATCAGGACCATGCTCGACAATTCGGAAAAACGCCCCGAAACAGCTTTTTCCGACTCTGTAAATGCTACAATTTACGACCACAATCCGATGAAGAGGCGGCTTGTAAGTGCAGACTTGGCAAAGGCTGACTATGGCGCGATACGCCGAATTTATTCCGAGAGGTTCAATTCGCCGGGCGATTTCAACTTTGTTTTCACCGGAAAGATAAACGCCGACAGCATCAGGGCGTTTGCCGAACAATACATCGCCTCTTTGCCGGCGGCGAAGGTGCGCGAAAAACGCCCGGCAAAGGCTGCGGAATACCACAAGGGCGCGATTTCGAAAAAGTTCACGCGGGCAATGGAAACTCCCAAGGCTTATATTTTCGTGCAGTTTGCAGGAAAGGCGAAATATTCCCTGCGCGACGCCCTCGTGGGCAATGCCTGTGGCGAAATACTCAAAAAGCTTTACACGCGCACCATTCGCGAGGATGCCGGCATATCGTATGT
>CAVCON010000091.1:8918-9639 GCA_963603805.1 Oscillospiraceae bacterium | reverse complement strand
GGATGTAGGAAAAACTATGTCCTATGTAGAAAAAATTATGTCTGATATAATTCAAACTACATCAGACCTTTTTTTCGCGGTTATAAGCTCGTGATACACAACTACTTACAAAAGCACGTTAAATTCAGGTAACTCGCTGTGAATAAGGCAATTATATTTTCCGCCGCTTTATGCCCGACGAAAACGCCTTACTCCTTATTTCCTGCATAAAGGAAACATCCTTCCTCGTGGGAGTTCACAATGCCTATAGCCTGCAAATAGGAATATATCACCGTTGTGCCGGTGAATTTCATTCCGCGCCTCCTCAAATCCTTTGAGACGGCATCGGAAAGCGGAGACGAAGTTTTTCCTGTCTCAAACACTTCGCGCCCGCCGGTGAAGCCCCAAATGTAACGGTCGAACGAGCCGCACTCCTCTTGTATGCGCAAAAACACACGCGCATTCGCCACCGCCGCCCTTATCTTCAATCCGTTGCGGATTATACCGGCATCATTTCTAAGCAGCTCTATTTTCTCCTCGCCATAACAGGCAACCTTTTGAATGTCGAAGCCGTCGAATGCCCTGCGGAAAGCCTCACGCTTGTTAAGCACACACTCCCACGACAGCCCAGCCTGAAACGTCTCAAGCACAAGCATCTCAAACAATTTGCGTTCGTCATGCACCGCCACTCCCCACTCATGGTCGTGATAGTGAACATACGCCGCGTTTTTCAAGTTGCACC
>CAVCON010000091.1:5338-8908 GCA_963603805.1 Oscillospiraceae bacterium | reverse complement strand
AGTTGCACCAACGGCAACGCCTTTTGCTCTCCAATTGCATACCTCTTCCTGCCAAATCATTACTTTGACATTGCACAAATACATTTTGCCCACCAAAGGTACGATTATTATTGGAAACACACACTGCCAACCAAACGCAGGCTTTTCCCACCTTACAAGTTTTATCTCTCGAAAAACCATCCGCCCCTGTCCGCCACAGCAGTCAAACAAGGCGGCAAAGATCTGCCCTCGCACGGCTCGGACAACGGATGCATATTCGCTATATGCTCCCCTAATTTAAGCAGGGATGCTTTGTATTTGTGCGAACGCTTAAAGCGGTTAAAGAACGGATCTTTTGACCAAAACAGGGAAGTTTCCATTCCACAATCCGCCATCCCGCATAATGTTCCGACAAAATCAGGCAAAGTTGACTTGTAAAAAAGAACAATGCCCATGCCGCCGCTTGGTTTTCTATACACACAGCCATAGTGCATCCTTACAAGGTCGTCCGTATAGAAATAGTCCTTTACAGGAGCTTTTACACTCACATTTCTGTTGAAGCGCGTGTTTATGTCCCGCATTTTTTCCAGGAAAGCATCGCCATGAGTGCAATAAACATCCTTATACGTCATTACCCACTGATGTATCATTTCGTGAATGATTACATCTTCCAGAATGTTTTCGGGCACGTCCAGTCTCCGGCTTATTTCCATGAAACAGTCTTCCAAAAAAGCCGCGCCTTTTTCATCTGTGGAAAGCTTAAACCTGAACCTTCCCGCAATCCTCAAAGTGTTTATCAAGAAAAATGGGGGCTTTTTCAGTTTCCCTTCAAAAATCAGTTTGTTGAAGTCATCGTATTTCCGTTCCACATATTCCACAGTCGCCCTCATGACACACACACCGTTATTTTTTGTCTTGGGGTTTTGCTCGGGAATACGCCTTGACATAATTTGAGACAGCTTCGCGGGTTACGGCATTTTGCAACAAGGCATCCAATGCTTCGTCAAAATATCTGGCGGCGGCAAACACGTCATTTATCACCTTGCCTTTATTGTACAACCGGCACAACAAACGTTGCGCCTCCGCATCCTTTATTTCGTTTAGCATATCGAGAACGAAACACCGTATCTTGCTTTTCAGAGAACATTCCACACCGCTCACCCTATATGGCATAAGGTCCTTATGCCATAAATAATAAGCCGTCATATCCTGCATACTGTCCCCGCGCAATACAAGGTCAAACAACGTGGCGGTTACAGCTTTCCCATCGTAATAATGCGCCTCGTGCGAACTGCCCTCAAAAATGCCTTTGGTGTTTATCATCTCCATGCCGTTGCGCTCAAAGGCGGAATCATCTTTGTAATAATCCAGCTCAGGCTTCACAAGCGACAACGTGGCTTCGCACCTTTCGCCGTCATAAAAGGTGTCAAGCACTTTTTTGTACACATCCCACGGCGACACTATGTCAAACAAGGTCATGCACGACTTGACTTTCATTGCATCCAGCCAACCGAAAATGCTTTCTATAGCCTTTCCTCTGTGGGCGAGCAACGCCTCTGTAATTTCCTTCAGCCTGTTGTGAAGAACATTTGGATACCAATTCTCCCAATAAGCCTTGGCTTCGAGCAGGGAGCTTATGCCGTACTTCTCTGACATACTGCTGTGCCCCAAACCCCTTATCTGCGGAAACACATACCATATCCAATGCGACTGCTTGCGCCCGTCCCTGATTTCCTGCAAAGCCGTATCGTAATTGCCGCCTTCGTCCTGTATGTCAATGAACCTTTCCAAATCTATCGTTACCATATATCCGCTATTTATAACGTTCAAGCGTATCATTCAGCCGTCTGCATATTTCTTGCTGCAATTCCTGCGGTGCCATTACTTTCACCATGTCGCCGAGGCTCATCAGTTTCATGTAGAAGTCGTATGTGGGGCGCAGCGTAACTTCAAAGTCCGCATATTCATCGCACGCATAAATCTCTCTTTGCGAACTATGCAAAGGCAAAGTGCGCATATAGTACTTGTGGTATCTGTCGGCGCGGATTACAATGCGCTGTAACGGAGCTTCCCCGTCTATAATAATGCCGAAAAATTCCGAGAAATACTTTTTTGCGTCAAAACCCTCAGGCATTTCAAACTTTTCGTCCGTAACCTGCACACTTTCCAGCCTGTCCAAAGAATACAGGCGCAGACTGTTTATTTCCACGCACCTTGCCAGCATATACCAGCGTTGCGATGACAACTTCAGACTGTACGGCTCCACCCTGTGCGTTTTTGCCTGTTCCTCGCCAAACGAGCGGTGCGTGATTTGCAGCACGGCATTCGCCTTCATCGCGTCAAGCACCGTTTCGAGAAATATCTGGCTGGAGGGGACTTCTTCCGTAAGAATGCGGTCATACACCGCCATATTGCCCGACTGCGAGCCCAACGTGCGGTACGTGTTATACAGCCACGCCTGCACATCCCCGCTGTCGAGCACTTTGGGGTTCGCAATGTAATATCGGTAAAGCCCGCCGCGTTCGCAGTCGATTATGATGCCGAACAAGTCAAGAATACAGCCTTTCCACCGGTCGAAAGTCTGGCGCGGCAAATCCTTGCCATTGCTCAAGTCGTCGTTGTCGCGCCACTTGTCGTTCAGTTCCTTCAGCGTGATGCGCCCGGCACGCCGTATGGTCTCAACAACCCAGATGTATTTCCTAATCGGCAGCATAATGCTAATGCTTTATGTCTAATTGTTGTTGTAGTTGCCGTGTTCGCGAGTGCCGAACTTGCGCTTGTAAAGCGACTCTCTGTCAATGGCGTGTTCCTCCAATATTTTCAAAGGCAGCGTTTCCAATATACACCATTGAAAATTCTTTTTCGCATACGCAGGGTCTTCATCTAGCAAACTTTTCAACTTTACATCATCTCCATGCCCTGTCTCTGCATATTTCTCCCAACGTCCCCATATGCCATTAGGATTGTATGTTGACCCCACATATTGTCTGCCATTTGATTTGTCAAGGATGAGGTAGATACAGTTGCAGCTCTCCAACTTGGACTTCCATTCCTGATTGTTTGTGTCAAATATCAATTTGAGTTGGTTGTAGTCAAGAACCACGTCTTCGAAGCGGGTGAAAATTGGGATATTATTCTCCTCAAAACCTCTGTCTATTCTTATGACAGGCATTTCGTTTTCGTAATGTTGGCACCAATTCCTCCCCAAGCCCTGCCAGTCTATGACAAGCTTATTCTTTAGCAGCTCAAATCCCTCAAGTTCCACGAAGTCGAACTTTGCCTGTTCTTCGCCTTCCCAGTCCTCTAATCTTTTCAAGATGCCGTTATTCTTGAAGACTCCGACAAATCTGGATGTAGTACTCTCTTCACCTATGAACGACACAATATAGTCCACTTTCTTGAAATTCTTGACAAGTTGCTCGCTTTGGTAGCAAAGGAACACTTCATGTTCATTTAGATACAAATCATAAAGAGAATCCTCATATTTCTTGCCATCAATTTGCTTCTCTCTCTTGTCCTTATGCCTGAGAAGCCTGACACGTTTCTTGTCCGCCTTGTCGAACTCTTCGTTGCGGCCTTCAAGCAATGTCT
>CAVCON010000091.1:0-5328 GCA_963603805.1 Oscillospiraceae bacterium | reverse complement strand
GAATTGTTATAATCCATTCTTTTTTCATTTCTGTATTTATTTTATTGTTAGCTGTTGTTCTTCCAATTGAATTCTCTGCCGGAAATTTCCAGATACGAATACTTCTGTATCTCCCTGTCAAAATTCGGCGTGTATTTTGCCATCATGCGCATGACTGCATCACACCTCTCATCATGCCGGGCGGCGTTATAGTCAAGGGCCTTGTACCATATCGGCTCCGGCTTGTCGCGGTTGTCAAGTTGGTAGAATATTGTCCCTATCCGCTCCAAATGATAACCGTCCTCCTTGCACATATCAAGCGTCAGGCTGCAATTGTCCAAAGGAAAACCGTAAAAGCCGCCCCCATCCCTGAAGCACAGCGAGGCAAGGCACAACGCCCCCATTTCATCTCCATCGCGATCCCTCACCAAAACTATGTCGCCTGTGAACATACGGCTGCCGTTGCTGTCGTCATAGCCCGTGTCTATGCCCGCAAATATATGGCGGCACGTGTAGCCGCGCCCCTCGCAAGGGTTGCCGAACCACCCCTCAACTATGTCGGGATTGTGATCCATCTCGAACTCACGGCTCTGATGCCATACGTACAGACCGCCGTCCGCCCAAAAGAAGAAATCCCCGAAGTTTGCATAGCCGAACCTGTCCGTGTCAATCACATAGCGTATGCGCGGGCAAGGGCGCACATTGCAGTTTCCCTCGCCTATCTCCTTCTTATACCGCTTGCAGAGGTCGGACAATATCTCTTCGTTCAAAACCCTCGGCATCTTCTCAAATTTGCTCCAATCTCTGTTCATGTTCGTTTTATTATTGGTTCCGATGCAAAATTACATTGAAGCTGTCCCGATTTGCGTTACAGGTTTTGATTTTGTTTTCTACCTCGTAATACACCAAACGGCAACTCCCACCCAAACAAGGGTAAGAACGAACATTACCACGGAAAGAGAATCACTTTCCTGAAAGCCTGTTTCCTCGTCACATACAAGCGTATCAGCGCAAGCGAGCGGCAATAGTCCTAAAAGACCGCAGAAAAAACAGATGATGAACCAAATTATCCTATCGCGGTTTTTCCTTTTGGCAAGAACGCTACCCGCCACTCCTATAAAAAGACTTATTGCAACTGCGATAGGCAACCATAATCCGATCTCACTCATACTGGTAAATTTTACAAGTTTTCCCAACAGGCGATCAGCTTGGGGCTATCATCATGTTTCTTGTTAAAGAAAGCGGACCGCCTCCTGTTCCCCTGCTGCGCCGCCGCACTCCGCACCACACGCACGGATGAACAGCCCGATAGTACGGGCTGCTCCGTGCCTTGCACATTCTCTGCGTGATTTGGCGATTTCACAAGAAAAAGGCACTTTCTTATGTTACTATAAAACTTTGTCAACTGAATGACACGGCAAATATAGCGAAATCATCCATAACGCCGCCAACAGCAACCATTTATTTTTCAGCGAGGCGGGATTTCCCCGCCCCGTGAAAGGCGTTGGCGATTACCTGTTGTTTCTGCCGCAAAATTACAATGAATATGCCCCAAATCGCGTTGCAGCCTCAAGAAATCCGCGAATACCGCAAAAATACGTAACATACAGAATTACAAAGAAATACCCACACAAGAATCATTTACTATAAAAACTTGTTTCTCAAAGGCTTGCAATGGGCGAAAAAAGGTCTGATGTAGTTTAAATTACATCAGACATAATTTTTCCTACGTCCTATGTAGTTTTTCCCACATCAAATGTAGTTTTTGAAGAATTTTGAAAAGAGCAATCGGTTTTGGTTTTACGAAAACTATATGAACGATGTGTGTTGTTTATTGATTGCAACGGTATACATGTAGGGGCGTATTGCATACGCCCAGTACGCCACCGTTTGAACCGTGCTTGCAAACCACCGACACAACATTGCAAATCCGCGCAATTCTGGGCGTATGCCATACGCCCCTACGGAGGCGCAAATCACTGTTTGATTGGATGCCGGGCGTTTGTACGGCGTATTGCATACGCCCTGTACGCCACCGCTTGAACCGCGTTTGCAAACCACTGCTGCAACATCGTAAATCCGCGCAATTCTGGGCGTATGCCATACGCCCCTACAAGCGGTGCAATTTATTGATTAATCGTTGTTTGCGCGTTTATAACGTATTCTACATACGCCATGTACGCCACCGCTCGAACCGCATCTGCAAACGTCGCCACGGCATTGCAAATCCGCAATGCGCGTCACTCGGTCTTGAAGAACGTTGCCACCATCCAGTTTTGGGCGTTTATGTCCAACCCCATACAATGACTGCCATTCCGGTAGAGTTCTCTGAATGCCGTGTCGTTATCCCTGCAATAGGTATATCCCCAGCGTATCCGCTCTTTGCCCAATGACGCATAAAACCGCCCGCTTGGATGAAACCGAAACTCACATTTCCTGATTTTCCCCGATTTCGGGTACTTGGTGAGAATTACATACAATATGCTGTATGCACTCTCGCTGCCGTTGCTCAAAACAACCGTGGTGGCGGAATTGAGCTTTGACGACTTGGCTTCGGAAAGCCCCTCGTTAAGGAGCATTGTCTTTGCCAACGAAAAATCGTCGCAGCGCACGACAGCCTCACCCATTTGGACGACAGACGACTGCGCCCAAGCAAAACACACGCCGCACAAGGCAGCAATTGTCAACAATAAAAATCTCTTCATATCCGTTATCTGTTATTTTTGAAAAACTGCATTTATGCCTCCAAATATCCCTTTTTTCAAGGAAGTGCGCCCACGGTCGTTTCCGTGGGACACATCCTGCAAAAGGTGTCGGCGATTACCTTATTGTTCCGCAAAATTACACGCAGGATGCCCCAAATCGCGTTGCATATCGGAGAAAACCGCAAAAAACTCCCGCCAATGTCGCAAAATCCCTCGCAAAACATGAGACTGGTTAATGTTGCGTTTCTGCAACGTACCAACCATCACTTTTCTATATGCCGTGTGCGTCGCCCGGCTTCACAGCCCTTCCTTTTCCGTCGGGTTATACGTCAAGTATATTCTCCCGCTTTTCTTGTCTGCAAGGAAAACCCTTGTCGGCTTGCAAAAGGCAATGTTCTCCTCTTCGTCAACCTCTCCCGTAAACTTGAAGAACACGACCAATTCCGTTGCATTTGTCTCTATTTCATAAGCTGTGTTTTCATCTATTACAGGAGCGCAAAATTTTCCCTCATTAAAATGAATGTCGCTTGTACTTATGCCTATGTTTTCACCGATTGAACACAATTCCACCTCGAACGACCTGCTGTTTTTGTCATATTGGGAATTAACGTCAAATATTGCATAATACTCTTGAGCAAGAACACAGTTTATTTCTCCCTCACTAAATTCTCTCATGTTCCTGTAATCCTCACTCTCCTTGAAATGTTTCAATTTCAAAGGGGTATCATATTCATCCTCCAAGCCATAAAAACGGACAAAATCGCGGTTTAGAAGAAATGGGATTTGGGAGGTTCTGATTTCATCCACAGGAACATCCCCGTCCTCGTCAAGTTCCGTGGCGCAGTTTGGTATCAGCATATAATCATTCGACACCTGACAAAAACCTGCCTCATGCATCATTTTCTCAGCAGGTGTATATTCAGGGGATTGTGGTATGTGGTATTTTCCTTGAAAGTCTTCGACAGGCGTACCTCTCTGAAGTTCTTCAAGCGATACGGTTATTTTATCGTCTGATTGCGGATAATTGCATTGATTAACACATCTTTTGTCATTCTCTGCGGTGTCGTTTTGCGCCTCCACCTTGTTTTTTTCATAAACCACCTTGCCCAACGCCTGCCTTACACGGTTGCACGAACACAACAGCGACAATGCCAACAGAAATACAAAAAATTCGTTATTCATACCTTGTGAATTCTGAAAGCCCCCGCAGGCGGCCAGACTAGGGTGTTTTACAATGTTTATGTTCAATCAAGAAAGCGGGCCGCCATCCGTATTCCATGCGGGTATCGCAAAACTCCGAAATATACACATACAGGCATACCCATTTTATGGGCTGCCCTGTGCCTTGCATATACTTTTTCGAAATTTTGCGATTTCACAAGAAAAAGGCACTCTCTTTTGTCCCTAAAAACTTTGCCAGCCGAATCCGAATGGCATTTGCAAATATAGCAATATAATCCTTACCGCCGCCAACTGCAACCTTTTATTTTTCAGCGGGGCGGGATTTCCCCGCCCCGTGAAAGGCGTTGGCGACTACCTGTTGTTTCTGCTGCAAAATTACAATGAGCATGCCCCAAATTGCGTTGCAGCTTCAAGAAATCCGCGAACACCGCAAAAATGCGTAACACACAGAGTTACAAAGAAATACCCACACAAGAGCCATCCACCATAACAATCTGTTTTCCAAAGGCTTGCAATGGGCAAAAAAAGGTCTGATGTAGTTTGAATTACATCAGACATAATTTTTTCTACGTCCTATGTAGTTTTTCTTATATCAAATGTAATTTGGGCGATATTGGTTTTGCGGAAATTGTAGGGGCGTATTGCATACGCCCTGTATGCCATCGCATAAACCACACCGTAAACCTACGCCACGACATTGCAAATCCGCGCAATTCGGGCGTATGCAATACGCCCCTACGGAGGCGCAAATCATTAATTAATTGTCATTTATATGTTTGCAACGCGTATTGCATACGCCCTGTACGCCACCGCATGAGCCACAGCGCAAACACTGTCGCAACATAGAAAACTCGCGCAATTCGGGCGTATGCCCCTACGGCGGCGTAATTTACTGATTAATCGCGTATTTGCAGAAGTTTATTGCGCGTTGCACCATACCCTACCATCCGAAACCGACAACAGCCTTACGGCAGACAGTTATCAATGATTTATGGGAACAAAGAATGCGGGCTATCCGTGAGGACACCCGCATTTCACATACACTCCCCTGAAAAGTTGGGTATGTGCTTGATTTATTATAAATGAACAATTTCTCGTTTTGGCAGCTTTTCAGGAACTTTTTTCATTCTTTGGCTATCTTGTTTATTATCTTTTTACACCTCACTACCTCCGCATCGTTGAAGCCTACCTCTTTCAATCCGTTATATCCCCACGTTTTATAAACGGCGCGGATGAAGTTTTCTGAATATTCGGGATGCTTGTCAAGTGAGTTAAGTATCTCCCTGCCCTTCCCGTGAAAAATGTCCGTGGGCGTAAGCAGTTTCTTGTTTGAGTCATAGAAAACCCCTAAACTGTACCCTATGTTATTAAGGCACATATCCGCATTTTTTTCAGACATTGCCTTTGTTACGAGCGTTGTTGGCTGTTTTGACACTTTCTTTGCCGTTGTTCTGTTCTGTGC
>CAVCON010000090.1:1050-9855 GCA_963603805.1 Oscillospiraceae bacterium | reverse complement strand
TGCCACAACTCATCGGGAATATGATACGACAAAACCAAAAGGCTACAATATAGTTGCAGGGAAATTGAGTTTTGAAATTAACAAGGTAATGTCGCCAAATGAAATCGCCCCGACACTTGTTGCCATGGATATGCAGAAGCTTTATGTCGGCGATAATGGCGGACTAAGAAGATTGTCGCTTAGGGAAGGACTGCGGCTGTGTGGCTATCCGGATGAAATCAAGTTCAATGTAAGCGAAAAAGACGGCTTCGATCTGTTGGGCAATACAGTTGTCGTGCCAGTGATTAAGGCTGTGGCAGAACGATTATTGGAAACACTAAAATAAAAAATGGAAACTTCGGAAAAATTATATGATGCGCTTGTCAAGGACTTCGGAATGGAGGGCGCAAAAGGCTCGGTAAAATTCAACCTTCGTGATTTCGGAATAACGGTTGAGCAAAACAACATTATCGGCAACATTCTTGAAGAATGGCTTGACAAATGGATGACGAGCAAAGGCATTGTGCATATTCACAACCACAAACAGGCCTCGCCGGACTTTTGGCTTGACCCGGACAATTTGGAGTCGAATTGGCTGGAGATAAAATCTTTTACGGGCAGTCCGAATTTCGACATTGCAGCTTTCCGCAGTTTCATAAATCTTGTGATAGAGAAACCTTGGAAACTCCATTCCAAGCATCTCCTTATAAAATACAAGATGGAGAATGGTGTGGTGGAGATTGAGCGGATATGGCTGAAAAACCTTTGGGAGATATGCAGCACAAGCGGCACTTGGCCTGTCAAGGTACAATATAAAAACAAAGTGATAGTAAATATCCGCCCTGCCACCTGGTATTCGGAACGGACGGATTTCAAACCCTTCGAGAGCCTTGAGGACTTCTTGGCGGCGATGGAGGAAACTATCTACCAATACCCGGATACAAGAGTAACCATAGCCTTGCACTGGAAAGACAATCTTATCAAGAGTTACGAGAAACATTATGGCAAGCGGCTTTCAATTCCAAGGTGGAACGATATTGCCGATAAATACATAAATGATTCAACGAGATAACGCGTGATTTTTACGACAAAATATCATGAAAATAAGAATATCCTTTTTTATAGTTTGCGCGGCCGCCATTTGCGGAACGGCGCAAAACAACCTGAAAACTGAGCATCTCGTTTCGCCGCTCGGCATTGACAACTGCGCACCGAGGCTCTCGTGGCAAACTTCGGGAGAGAGCCAGAAAAGTTATTCAATTGCGGTGGACACTGACAGCATTGCCGCCGCCTCGGGAAAGGGCGGAGTGTGGAATACCGGCGTTGTAAAGTCCGACAGCCAGAGTGCCGTTTACGCTGGAAAGCCCCTGAAACCTTTCACAACATACTACTGGCGCGTGGCTACGGTTGCGGCTGACGGAAAAACGGGAGTTTCGCCTGTGGCAAAGTTTGAAACCGGAATGATGGACGTGAAAAACTGGCTGGGCTCGTGGATTAGCGACAACAACAGCCGCGACCACAAGCCGGCCCCCTATTTCAGAAAGACATTCAACGTAGAGAAACGTGTGAAAAAGGCGAGGGCGTACATTTCCGCCGGAGGTCTTTTTACGCTCTCCATAAACGGCAAAAAGGCGGGCGACCATTTTCTCGACCCGGTATATACGCGGTATGACCGACGCTGCAAATACGTTACTTTCGACGTAACGCCGCTGCTCCACGACGGCATAAACGCCATTGGGGTTCTGCTCGGCAACGGCTGGTATAACCATCAGGCTCTTGCCGTGTGGGACTTTGAACGCGCTCCGTGGCGGCAGCGTCCCGCCGTTTGCATGGATTTGAGAATTACATACGAAGACGGCACGGTTTCGGTGGTTTCCTCGGATTTGAGCTGGCGTTCCTCGTCAGACGGTCCGCTTGTTTACAACAACATATACACTGGCGAGCATTTTGATTTCAACAAAAGCGGCCTCAAAGGCTGGGACACTCCGCAGTATGACGACTCCAAGTGGGGCGGCGTGAGGCTCCGGCAGGCTCCCGCGCCGATAGTGAGCGCACAGGTCATGGAACCGATACGCTTTGTGGAGGACATTGCAGCCAAGAACATGAAAAAGCTCAACGACACCACTTATATATACGATTTCGGCAAGAACATGGCGGGCGTTACCACGGTCAGGCTTCACGGCGACAGCGGCACGGTTGTCAGGGTGGCGCATGGCGAGCGTCTGCACGCCGACGGCTCGCTCGACCTAAGCAACATCGATGTTTATTATCGCGGCGACAAAAAATCCGAGCCTTTCCAAACCGACATCCTGACGCTTAGCGGCGGCGATGACTGCTTCACCGCCTCGTTCAGCTACAAGGGTTTCCGATATGTGCAGCTCGTGGCGTCGCGCCCAATAAGCCTTGACCAAAACAGCGTTGTGGCGCATTTCACGCACAGCGACGTGGCTTCGGCGGGGAGCATAAAGTCGTCGAACCCTCTGCTTGACAAAATCGTGGCTGCCACACGCCAGGCCTACATTTCCAATTTCATGGGCTATCCCACCGATTGCCCGCAACGCGAGAAGAACGGCTGGACGGGCGACGGGCATTTGGCGATAGAGACCGGGCTTTACAATTATGACGGCTTCACGGTTTATGAAAAGTGGCTCGCCGACCACCGCGACGAACAGCAGCCCAACGGCGTTTTGCCCGACATAATTCCCACCGACGGCTGGGGCTATGGCACGGACAACGGTTTGGACTGGACGAGCACCATAGCAATTATTCCGTGGAACCTTTACCTTTTCTATGGAGACGAACGCCCGCTGCGCGACTGCTACGACAACATAAAAAGATACGTTGACTATGTTGACCGCAACAGCCCTTCGCATCTTTCCTCTTGGGGGCGCGGCGACTGGGTGCCGGTAAAGACACGCTCAAACAAGGAACTTTCGTCCTCGATATATTTCTATGTTGACGCAACTATACTCGCCAAGGCTGCAAAGCTGTTCGGCAAGTCGGACGATTGCGAATACTATTCCCGCTTGGCGCAACAAATCCGCGATGCCATAAACAAGAAGTTCCTTAATCGCGAAACCGGCGTTTATGCCGGCGGGTCGCAGACGGAACAAAGCATGCCGCTGATGTGGGGCGTGGTTCCCGACAGCATGAGGTCAAAGGCGGCTGCGGCTTTGGCGGAGAGCGTTAAGGCTGCCGGCTGCCACATAGACTGCGGGGTGCTTGGCGCAAAAGCCGTACTGAATGCCCTGAGCGAAAACGGCTATGCCGGCGTTGCCTACAAGGTGGCTGTTCAGGACACTTACCCTTCCTGGGGCTGGTGGGTTGTGAACGGTGCGACCTCGCTGTTGGAGAATTGGGATTTGAAGGCAACGCGGGACATTTCGGACAACCATATTATGTTCGGGGAGATAGGCGCGTGGCCCTATAAGGCTCTTGGGGGAATTTTCCCCGATGAAAGCCGTCCGGGGTTCAAAAACATAATTCTCCGTCCCAATTTCATAAGGGAACTCGGTTCGTTTGAAGCCCGCCACAATACGCCATACGGTGAGGTGGTCTCGAAGTGGGAGTGGAACAAAAGGCGCAGCGTGGTGGAATATACGGTTAGCATCCCATCAAACTCAACAGCCACTTTCTATGCGCCGACAAAGAACGGTGCAGACAAGAGCGAAGTGCTGAAAGCCGGCTTGCACCGCATGAAGTTCAAGGCGTCGGAACTCGCACAATAAGTTTGCCACACCTTGGGATAGAAGAAGTATCTGGAGTGTATTCACATCACGCCACCGCCTAACTTCACGCGAAAAGGCTAATACCGCCAAAATTGCATAACACATTGTATTTCAAAGAAATATCCCCGCAAAAGAAACTTGTTGCAAGTTGCTGTTTTTCAAGGGCTTGAAAAAGACGAAAAAAGGTCTGATGTAGTTTGAATTATGTCTGATATAATTTTTTCTACATAGGACATAGTTTTTTCTACATCCGATGTAGTTTTCGGTACGTTTTGAGAGAAATAACCAACATTGGTTTTGCGGAAATTGTAGGGGCGTATTGCATACGCCCTGTACACTACCGCATGAACCGCACCGCAAACTGCCGACACAACATTGCATAATCCGCGCAATTCGGGCGTATGAACCGCACCGCAAACCGCCGCCACAACATCGTAAATCCGCGCAATTCAGGGCGTATGCAATACGCCCCTACGGAGGTGCAAATCTCTAATTTATTATGATTTATTTTATCAGTGGGTTTATGCGTTGAGCTTGTAGCGTCCGTTTTCAACGGTAACCTCGCCGTTCTGCACCATTCTTTGGAGTGTTTCCGAAACGGCTGATGCGGAAACTCCGGGAACTGTGATTTCTGCGGCAAAGTGGGATTGGCGGTCGCCGAGGATTGACTTGATTGCCGCAAGAGCCTCCTCTTGTTCCGTTTTTGGTGATTTGGCGTGTTTGCGCGACAGGCACACCTCGCATTTTCCGCAGTCCTGCGCGTCTTTCTCCCCAAAATAGTTGAGCAGGAAACGGCTGTGGCATTCGTCTTTTTCGCAATAGTCAAGCATTGCCTGTATGCGTGCGGAATATTCCTCTTTGCGCTGCTCGTAAACCTCCTTGCTGATTACGAGTTCTTCCGAAAGCACGCGGCGTTGCAGGTATGTAACCCTTGGCGTGCGCTTGTGGGGGATGAAATGTATTATTCTCTGGTGAGACAGGCCCTTCAGAATTTCTATTATGTGCTCACGCGACATTCCGCAATAGTTTGCCAGCACCTGCTCGTCAATGAACACGTAGTCGGTGAACACTCCGCCATAGTTGCGCAGCAGTGCCTGGATTACGCTCTCGCTCTCGGGCGATGTGTTGTGAAGCCTGTAAAGCTGCTCCCTGCTGACCATGAACACCACTCTCGGCTTGGTGTCCTCCTCTTCGCTGTAGTGTATGTAGCCGGCGCGTGTCAGGATGTGCAGCGAGCTTTCCACGGTTTCGGGGAAGAAACGGTAGCGTGTGCAAAATTCGGTGAGGTTGAAATTGTATGATACATCGTAGCCGTCTCCCACGGCAAGTTCGAAGAAATACGCCATGTGGTCGTAAACATTGCGTATGGTGGAGATTGGCGGAAAGTTTTGCGGCACTCTTCTGAGCAGCTTCGTGCGGTCGCCTTTGTTGTAGAGAAGCACGGCATACGCCTGCCGCCCGTCCCTTCCTGCCCTTCCCGCCTCTTGGAAATAGGCTTCGGGGGAATCCGGCGACTCGATGTGGATTACGAGCCTTACGTCGGCCTTGTCAATGCCCATGCCAAAAGCGTTTGTCGCCACCATGACGCGGGTTTCGCCCTCGTTCCAGCTTTTCTGGCGCAGGTCTTTGTCAATGCGCGTCAGTCCGGCGTGGTAGTTGAGGGCGGTGATTTTGTTTTCCCGGAGGAATTTCGCCACTTCCGTAGTCTCGCGGCGGTTTCGCGTGTAAACAATCGCCGAGCCTCCGTAGCTGTTGAGAATATGCAGCAGTTCACCCGGTTTGTCTTCGGTTTCCCTTACGACATATGTGAGGTTTTTGCGCTCAAAGCTCATGCGGAACACGTTAGGCTCTTTGAAGTCCAGCCTTTTTTGTATGTCCTCCACAACTTCCTTGGTGGCGGTGGCTGTGAGTGCCAGCACGGGGGCTTTTGGAAAGAGCTTGCGTATTTCGTTTATCTTGAGATATGACGGGCGAAAGTCGTAGCCCCATTGGGATATGCAGTGGGCCTCGTCAACGGTAATCATGCTTATCGGCATCTTGTGGGCTTTCCAGAGAAAGTACTCCGACGCGAGCCTTTCGGGCGACACATAAAGAAATCTGTAGCCGCCAAGAATGCAGTTTTCAAGGGCAGCGACAATCTCGTCCTGCTTCATTCCGTTGTAAACGGCGGTGGCTTTTATGCCGCGCAGCCTCAGGGTCATCACTTGGTCTTTCATCAACGCCACAAGCGGCGTAACCACAAGGCAAAGCCCCTCTCCCGCAAGCGTGGGCACTTGGAAAGTTACCGACTTGCCGCCGCCGGTCGGCATAAGCCCGAGTGTGTCGCGCCCCGAGGCGATGCTTTCGATAATGTTGCGCTGAATGCCGCGAAAGTCATCGTAGCCCCAGTATTTTTTCAGCGTCTCCCTGAAAATGTCGCCCATATCCTTTCCAGCGCGTCCGTTGCCGCTCCGCCGCTATTCCGCAGCGGGGCGTATGTCCTCAATCTGGAGTTGCAGCTCTCCGTGGCGGTGGGTGTTCTCCTCAATTGAGTAGCAGATGTCAAAGGAGCGTTTTGTCTTTATGTACCTTGCCTGCGAGCTTTGCCCGAATGCTATGCCGTTTACAATGTTGTTCGACTTGTTGTCAACAAGCTCAAGCTTTATGTGCTCCTGCTCGCGTCCCACAACTTTGCTTGTGCCGTAGTCGTAAACCTTTTTGGTGCAGAAAAGCGGCTTGGGATTTCCCGGGCCAAAGGGGTTGAAGCGTTTCAGGTCGTTGCGGAACTTCGCGGTAATGTCGCGGAAATCTATTATCGCCGATATGTCAAGGCTCGCCTCGGTCTGCTCCTCGCTTATGTTGCTTTCCACGTACTGCTCAAAGCGGTGCTTGAACGCGCTGACGTTTTCCGGCTTCAGCGTAAGCCCCACGGCGTAGGTGTGTCCCCCGAAGTTTTCCAGCAGGTCGCGGCAGCTTTCCACAGCCTTGTAAACGTCAAATCCCACAACCGAGCGCGCACTCCCGGTGGCGAACCCGTCGCTCAGCGTAAGCACCACGGCGGGGCGGTAGTAAACCTCGGTCAGTCTTGAAGCCACAATGCCCACTACGCCCTTGTGCCACGAGGGGTCATATACCACGAGCGAGCGCAGGTTGTCGAGGTTGTCTATTCCGTCCACAATCTTGTTCGCCTCTTCCGTCATCTGCTTGTCAATGTCCTTGCGCGCCTCGTTGTAGAGGTTAATCCTGTTGGCTCGCTCTATGGCAGGGTCGTGCTCGCGCTCCGTCAGCAGGGCCACGGTCTCCTTGCCGTTCATCATGCGCCCCGAGGCGTTTATGCGCGGTCCTATCTTGAACACAATGTCGTTCATCGTAAGTTCCTTCCCCTCAAGCCCGCAAAGCTCTATTATGGCTTCCACGCCCATTGAGGGATTGCTGTTAAGGCGGCGCAGTCCGTGATAGGCAAGAATGCGGTTCTCACCGGTTACAGGCACTATGTCGCTGGCGATGCTTATTGCGCACAGGTCGAGCAGCGGTATGAGCTTGTTGAACTCTATGCCGTTGTCCTGGGCAAAGGCCTGCATAAGTTTGAACCCCACTCCGCATCCGCAAAGGTGGTCGTAGGGATAAGTGGAGTCCTTGCGCTTTGGGTTGAGAATGGCAACGGCATCCGGCAGTTCCTTGTCGGGCACGTGGTGGTCGCATATAATCACCCCAATGCCCCGCGAGTTGGCATAGGCCACCTCGTCGTTGGCCTTTATTCCGCAGTCGAGCACAATCATCAGCTTCACCCCCGTTTCGCTGGCATAGTCAATGCACCGCTTCGAAAGCCCGTAGCCCTCGTCGTAGCGGTCGGGGATGTAGTAGTCGATGTTTGAGCAGTAAGCCTTCAGGAACTTGTAAACCACCGTAACCGCCGTGCATCCGTCAACATCGTAGTCGCCGAACACGAGAATCCTGTCGTTGTGGCCCACGGCATGGTTCACAGCGTCCACCGCCTCCCTCATGTCGTTCATCAGGAAAGGGTCGTGGAGGTCTGACAGTTGCGGGTGGAAAAATCTTTTCGCCTCGGCCGGTGTTGTTATGCAGCGGTCAAGGAGCAGCCTCCCCAGTGTGGGGTGAATGCCCAAAGCCTCCGCAAGCGAGCGGGCCGCCTCTTCCTCCTCTGGTGAGGGAGGGGCGAATTTCCATTTGTAGTTCATTATATATAGTCATTTTTATTTTCTGATTTATAAAACATTGTGAGGGCGCACTGTTGCCAAAAGGCTGTAATAACCCAAATTTACAAGCGTAAAGATACAAATAAAACGGCAATCCTGCCTTTTGGCACTGTTAAAAATGCGGCGCAGACCCTCTTTTTGTGAAAGTCTGCGCCGCCTGTGGTACGGCAATCATCCTGTAAGCCAAGTTCTGTAAGCGGTCTCAAAACCGCCGTCTGCCATTTGTCTAAGCCCGCAGTCGCCTGCGGACGTTATCGTTCTACCCTCCGGCGCAACTGCTGTTTCGGGCGGACAACCCTCAAGCGCCGGTTTACGCGAACTTTCAACATCCCGGCTGCACGGCACGCACATCGCCATGCGCCCGGTGGGCTCTTACCCCGCCTTCTCACCCTTGCCGCCCCTTGCGGTCGCGGCGGTTGTTTTCTTCTGCAGCTTGCTTGCCCTCGCGGACAACTTCCGTTTCGGAAGGGGACTGTCCTGTGTTGCCCGGACTTTCCTCCTGCGGGCATTCCCCGCCGGCGGCAGACCGGATTATTGCCGTTTTTTGTCGCGGCTGCAAAGTTAAGGAAAAAACGGCTTTCAGCAAACACCGCAATTCCCCCACCCCACAAACAGCCCCACCTCCCCAACACCCCGAAAACAACATTTGATGTAGGAAAAACTACATCAGACATAATTTTTTCTACGTCCTATGTAGTTTAAATTATATCTGATATAATTTTCGCTCTTACAAGCTTTTGAAAGACAACAACTTACATAGTTTCTCAAAAATCAGTTTAATTGACTGTAAAACAGGATTTTGTGATAAAGATAGACGGTTGGGGGACGGATGAAACAGAAATCGCGGCTTCGCATTATGGGTGGTGGATGTTCACGCACCTCTTTTCATCCGTGTTGTGCTG
>CAVCON010000090.1:0-1040 GCA_963603805.1 Oscillospiraceae bacterium | reverse complement strand
CACGTAAAGTTTGTTTGTTGTTTCCATATAATTTATGAAATCATTGATTTGGTATGGTCTGATTACAAGTCCTTTGTCATATAGAACAAAACTAATTTGTCGCGCAGTGTCATTAAAGATTGTTGGGGCTACAAATATACATTGGGCTTCGGCGCATTCGAGTTTTTGCTTGAAATCTTCAAGATGCCGTTCTATTGGCCAGACTTCCATTATTGTTTGCTGGCGACCCTCTGCCATTGTTGCCTCTATGAGAACTCCGTTGGAATTTTCGTAGCACTCAATATCGCCGACATTGCCACCGGCTGTTGATGTAGGCAATCCCTCGTCATCGCATGGGTAGTTGGGAATTACTTGTACATCCGGCATTTTTGATTTTATGGCGAGGGCCGTTAAAAATTCCAATCGAGCGGGAGCTGCAATGAATTTCAAGACATTGTGCTTGGAGGATCTTTTTCTGGCTAAGTTGTTTAGTTCTGTTTTTATGGAATCCCATGAATAGGTTTTGGCAAGTTCTGAAAGTTTTTTGGCTACATTGGCTTTGGGTGTTTCAATGGTTTTAATGGAAAACAGACTGTCGTCAATCTTTGCCATATAATTGAAGTACTCTGTTGGGGTGGCGTACTTTTCGTACTTTGCATAGTTTTCAATTATATAGCTGACTTTTTCGTCTTCCTTGTGGTTTATGTCAATAAAACGGCCTCCGCCACGAAAAGATATTAATCCTGTCATACGCATTTTACGCACAAAGTCATCCGGGTATTCAGAAACGATTGATTTAAGGCTGAATTTTTTATACCCACCAGATATTTCATTGACGCATATATCTTCAATCGTTTCATCAGAAGGGCTGTATCCATTTTCTTTACGAAGCTGTTTGATTCTATGATACAGCTTTTGGGCGTTGTTGTCCTTCCAGAAAAGGATTAATGGTATTTCTTTGTAGGAAACGCCGCTACCATTGAATTCAGAATCTGCGTTGAGGTATTTTATTACCTGCAAAAGCAGAATAAGAGGAATATTGTCGTTAAGCTCCTTTATAA
>CAVCON010000089.1:5148-10010 GCA_963603805.1 Oscillospiraceae bacterium | reverse complement strand
TCCTATGTAGAAAAAATTATGTCTGATATAATTCAAACTACATCAGACCTTTTTTCACCGCTTGCAAACACCTGAAGAAATACCGCAAAAACTACAAATGAAATGCCTCAAAAATTACAAACGAATTACCTCTAAAACTAAAAATAAAACACAGCGAAAATTACAAATAAAATGCAGCGAAAAATAAAAATGACTTTTGGTAAATCTTTGAAAATGAATATTCTTATCGCGTAATAGAAAGACGAGAATAAGGTGGGCGAAATAAACAGATAAAATCAGCCATATTTTTTTGTTTCTGCAATGCAGTTCAAGCGGTGGTGTACAAGGCGTGTGCAACACATTGTGCAAATGTTCAACACTTGATTAACCAATGAATTGCGCCACCGTAGGGGCGTATGGCATACGCCCTGAATTGTGCGGATTTGCGATGTTTCGGCGGTGGTTTGCGGAGTGGTTCAAGCGGCGGTGTGCAGGGCGTATGCAATACGCCCCTACAATTATCGCAAAACTTTAATTGATTAATTATCTTCAAACACGCTGAAAACTACATCAGAGTTTTTTTCTCTACTTGTAAATGCCAGGCAACTTTTCTGCGTTACTGCCCGCGGGCGGTGCATTTTGGCGGGGGTGGGGCTTGAGTGTAAGCGGTTTTCCTTAATTTTGCATTTCGAAACGAAGTAAAAGGTTGCACTCGCTGTACTTTATATATGGGCTGAGCACCATGTTCTATCTCATGATGACGTGGCTGTTCTGGCGCAAGGGCGCAGACAGGCTTTCGCGGCTGGTCTGCCTCCTCATGCTCGTTACCTGCCTCGAAAACTTCGCGGATCTCGTGCTGCTTGCTGCGGGGGTGTATTTCGACAGCCGTGTGTGGAATCTTACGTCCGCCGTTGACATGATAGTCATGCCGCTCTACGGCTTCGTGTTGGGCGAATTGGTGCGCCCGGGCGAAACAGGCGTCCGCTCCATGCTCTTTCAGACAGCCCCTTTCCTGCTTCTCCCCGCGCTCCTCGCCGTTACGGGTTGGGTGGAGGTGTATTACGCCAACATTGCCTTTGCCGCCGTTTTCGGCACGGCATACCTTGTGTCCACGTTCATGGAGATACCGCGATACCACAGGAAGCTCAAGGAACTTTTCTCATACGGGGAGAACATAAACCTGCATTGGCTGCGCGTCATAATCCTCTTTTTCTACGGCATACTCGCCCTTTGGATTGCTGACGGCGTTGTGCGCCATGTTTTCAACGAGCTTGTATATATGGTGTGCTCGCTCGTGATGTGGGTGTTCATAAGCTATTTCATATACCGCCACGAGAATGTGATTGACGAACTTCGCTCGCCGCGCAGGGCGGCATTGGCTGCCGACGAAAACTCAAACGACATAGGCGCGGCGGTGTACAGGCTGTTTGTTGAGGAGAGGATATACCTCACCCCGGGACTGAAGCTCTCGGACGTGGCGAAGCGCATAGGGACAAACCGCACGTATCTCAGCCAATACTTCAACCGCGACAGCGGCACCACGTTCTACGACTACGTAAACAATTTGCGCATAGACCATGCCGAGCGGCTTCTTGCCGACACCGACGAAACGATTGAGAAAGTGGCGGAAAATTCGGGCTTCAACAGCCTTTCAACGTTCCTCCGCGCATTCAAGTCGCGCCATAAATGCACGCCGGTGGAATACCGCAATTCCGTCCCCCCCCCCCCGACAAGTATTTTTAACACAAATAGTTATAAAAACAGGCGCGGTTGATTCCGCGCTTCCGCATAGCCTTTGAGGTTTGCATGGGCAGGAAGCTGTGCCGTGCGTTCCGCCGACAGAAAAACGCGGGATGTGCAGGAAAATCGCAAACCATTGTGTCCCAAGAATTTAACCAAATCCTGCAAATTCTTGTAACGAATTGTTTTTTAGCGCGTTGCAAGCGGGCGAAAAAAGGTCTGATGTAGTTTGAATTATATCAGACATAATTTTTTCTACATCAGACATAGTTTTTCCTGCGTCAAATATATTTTTCGGGGAATATTGAAAAGGATAGGCGATTATGGTTTTGCGAAAATCATATAAACGATGTATGTTGTTTTTGATCGCATACGGTATAAATGTAGGGGCGTATTGCATACGCCCTTTACTCCATCGCATAAACCGCATAGGCAAACACCGCTGCAACATCGCCAAGTGGCGCAATTCAGGGCGTATGCAATACGCCCCTACAAATGGCGCAATTCACAGAATAATTGATTGCTGCGCATTTATATTGAACATTGCATACGCCCTGTACACCGTCGCCCGGGCCGCGCCCACAAATGCCGCAAATCATCACCGCAACGCCGCAAAGCGCGGAATTTGTTGAATGGTTATGGCTTGTGCGGTTTTTATTCTTATAACTTGCTCAAAGTTGGACATTAATTGAATGTAAAGAAGTTGAGAGCTTGCCTATATATTATAGGTAAAAATTCCTGCTGGATGAGCAGATTTCTTGGAAAATATTTGGATAAATCAAATTTAAACCGTAGCTTTGCGACACTAGAATCCGCCACGCTTCCCGTAGAACAGCGTACCAGGGCGGAACTTTTGTTTATATGCGTATAGAATATACTAACCCGCCACTTGGTACCGCAACACTTTTAGCCAATCTCCAAGATGAAGGATTGGCTATCATGGATGAGAGAAAGGCTTTTGCTTTCCTTGAGAATGTCAGCTACTTTAGATTTGCTGCATATTTGCGTCCTTTCAAGGCGTCAGGCGAGCATGGTTATAAGGAAAATGCTACTTTTGAGAAAGCTGTGAGGCTTTATGAGTTTGATGCCAAACTTAGAACCCTGTTGTTTTCTGCTATTCAAAAGATAGAAATTTCTTTGCGAGCAAAGATTATCAATCAGTTTTCTTTGAATTATGGAGCTTTTTGGTTTGTCAATCCCGATTTGGCTATTGACAAACATAAGTATGTAGAGAATCTTTCCTCTTTGGATAGGGAACTACAGCGTTCCAAGGATGATTTTATCAAAGAGCATTATGTGAAGTATGACAAGGAAGAATTTCCGCCAGCTTGGAAACTAATAGATTTGACTTCGTTTGGTTGCTTGACAAAATTGTATTTCAATTTCGCCAATGGCACTGTCAAAAAGAAAATAGCTCGTTCTTATGGCGTTCCCCAACAAGAGATACTCGAAAGTTGGATGAAATCCATTAATGCGCTTCGCAACTGTTGTGCCCATCATGGGCGTGTTTGGAATCGTGTGATGCCGGTAATGCCTCAAATTCCGATGAGATTAAAACAGGCATGGATAACAAATAAGCCCGAAGTCGCCAATCGGCTGTATTCGGTTCTTTGCTGCTTGTTGTATTGGCTGAATGCTGTTGATTCACAAAATGAGCTATGTGCCAATTTCAAGGAATTACTGACACAATATCCGGAGGTTGACGCGAATGCAATGGGATTTCCGAATGGTTGGCAAGACGAGCCTTTATGGAAATAGTTGTATTGGAGTATAAAGTTTTACCCGAATACCAGTTGCCATAAAATAATTGCCATCTTCTCTTAGAAACTGTTTTGATTTGTATGCGCGATTCGCAGCTTCTGCTCCGCCGCTATTTTTTCGGGCCGTATTTGTCGCGGTAGGTCTGGGGCGACAGCCCGGTGTATTTCCTGAACTCGTTGTGGAAATTGCTGCGGTCGTTGAAGCCCACCATGCCGTAGAGGTGGGAGATTTTCAGGTTCTTGTCGTTGCGTATAAGCTCCTGCGCGTATTGCAGCCTCAACGCCATGCGCCACGAGCGGAACGACGTGTGGTGCACATACTTGAAATAGGCGGAAAGCTGAAGCCTCGTAACCCCCAGCTCCTCGGCAATCTTGTCGGTGCTTGTCTCTATGCGCAGGTATCCGCGCCTTCTCACCCAGTTGTTCAGCTCGATTTTAAGCTGGGGCATATACCCCTCGGGCGACACGTCAACGGGCTTGTCCTGTTTGTCGTCCTCGGTACGCTCCTCCGCACGTATGAAGAAATCCCCCGTAACGCTGTAGTTTATCACCGTTGACGCCACCCATATATAATATATTGTATAGAACGCCACGAACACGTTGTAGGCGAGGTTGCGCAGCGGCACTATTGCGAACACGAGGGCGAACACCCCAACGCCGAGCGCACTGTAGAACAACGCCTTTACGGGGCGCAGGTAGTGGTCAACGTTCTCGTCGTAGAAGCTTTCGAGCTGTTCCTGCGCCTTTCGCGACAGGTCGCGGAACGAGACGGTGTGCACGCAAAGCTGCACGCAGTATGCCGCCACGGCAGCCGGCCACGCTATGTGGAACACGGAGGGAAACCATGCCAGAAGCACGGCGAACGTTGCCACCACTGCCGTTACCGCCACCAGCACGGTGGTGAACTTCCTGCGCGACGCGCCGCCCGGCGAGGCAAGCACCGAGGCGGTGTAGGTGAAGAGCAGGGCCTGGTATGAGGCCACGCAGAGCGTGGTGAGCGAAAGCAGCGTGGGGTTCTCGTCCGAAACCTTGAAGTAGCCCGAAACGGCGAGAATTGCAAAGGTGGCGAACAAAATCCACCTTGCCCTCGAGACGGCGGCCCATTTGTCGCTGCGCGGTATGCGCGTGAGCGCAAGGAAAACCGCCGCCGTGCCTATGATTGTGGACGACGTTATGGAAAGCACATAATGCGTGGTGAGGTCTATCATTGTTGAAACTTGCGGAAAGCAAAACGCCCCGCAATGGCAAAGGTAGCGATTTTTCGCCACTCCGCATTCCAAAAACGCGAAACAAGACCCCTGGAAGCGAATTTTCGGCTGCTGCAATGTGTTTTCCGCCATTTTTTTCGCCGAAAAGCACCTAATATCGATATATATATATATC
>CAVCON010000089.1:0-5138 GCA_963603805.1 Oscillospiraceae bacterium | reverse complement strand
ATATATATCTTTGTAGCAAATTTTCCGTGGTGAACAACCATGAAAACAATGCCTGGCGCGCCGTCGCAACGCTTGCTCCATAAGCGCGGGGCGGTCTCCCCAACAGCCGAAATCCACGGGGCGCACGGGCGGATGAGAATGGATTCATCAGTAAAACCAATTTATTAATAACTATTTTGCAATGAAACAGATTGTACAATGGATGGCAAGTTCGTTTGCCATGCTGCTCGTCCTTTCGTTTGGGGCGGGCGTTCAGTCGGTGAATGCGCAAGAGCTTGCTGAAGGTTATTATTACATCAACACCACCGTGTCCGACTATGCCGGCCAGGGTTTGTGTTGGGTATCCACAGACAAGACTCCCGATCGCGTTCACGCCAGGGTGCACAATGCGGGCAGAAAGGTTACTAAAGAAGACCTCCCGTTTGTGTTCAAGTTCACGAAAGCCGAGGATGGCGAGCACTACACCATCCAGAACTTCGTAAACAAAAAGTATTTCGGCCGTTTTGCCGATGCAGAGGACACAAGTCCAGGCGGCGGTCTCGGCTATGTTGACGAGGCCACGAACTTCTCCGTTGTGGAGCAGGCTGGCGGCTACTCAATGGAATATGCCGGCGACCGTTATCCCAAGTACGGCGGTGTGGTTCATGCACAGAACGACTGGTATGCCGGCTTCTGGGGCGACGCCACCAACATTTATTCCCACAAGGTTTGGAGCCTTGTGCCGGTTGACGAGGAGTCGCTTTTCAACCCGGTAGAGGTAACCGAAATCGACGGCAACACCGAGAACGGCTACTACTACATCAACTTCGACGGTCTTGAGGACGCTACCACCTGCATGGTTCCCGTTCAGGACGGCGACCTGTGGCGTCTCGGCGCATATCCCCGCGAGGAGGCCGAGTTCGACCCCACGTTCGTTTGGCACATAACCAAGAATGCCGACGGCACATACGCGCTGAAGAACCTCGGCGCGCAGGACCTCACTTTCATCGAGACTGTGGGCAAGGGCGAAAAGGAAAGCCCCTACATCCTGATGACGGGCGTTAATCCCGCAAGCTTCACGTTCAAGTACATGAGCGACGGAAGCATCTACATCTACACAACCGACAACGCCTACAACTTCTCCGTAAGTTCCGACGGCAATATGTGCACGCTCAAGGCGCAGAACACAAATTCTTCCGCACAGTTCGTGCCGGTTCCCGCCGAAAAGATAACCAACGCCCTCAAGCTTAACGCGGCCATTACCACCGCGCTGGGCAAGCAGTTCACGGTCGGCACCAACCCGGGACAGGTATCGCAGGAAGACTACGACACCTTCAACGCCGTGCTTGAGAAGGCACAGGCTGCAAAGGGCAGCGAGGACGACAACTCCGCGCTCATAGCAGAGCTGAACGAGGCTACCGAAGCCTTGCAGGGCAAGATAATCCCCGTTGAGGAGGGTTACTACACCTTCAAGAACGGCGAGAACGACGTTTACCTAAAGCCTTATTTCCGCGACAACATTTGGTATCTCGGCCACGACGCGGTTGATCCTTTCATGGACGCTTCCGCCGTATGGCACGTTGTGAAGAATGCCGACGGCAACCTCGTGCTGAAAAACTGCGGCACGCAGGATTCCACCTACATCAAGTCCAACGCTTCGGGCAACAACTGGGGCTTCGTTCAGATGTCGGGTACGAGCAAAACCTACAACACTTTCAAGCAGCAGTACAGCAACGTGTTCAAGCTCTATGCGAGCGACAACGGAAACTTCTGGAACGCTGACGGCGGCAACCGCATCTCCTCCAACAACGACTACCACCCGCTCGACGGCGTATGGTACATAGAGAAAGTTACCGGCAACGACATTCCTTACTTCACCAAGCTCAACGAGGCTATAACCGACGCTGCCGGCACGGTTAAGGACGCGAACATCGGCCCGAACCCCGGCGACAATCTCGGCGACGCAACAGAGCTTAACGAGGTTATCAACGCAGCTCGCACAATGTATGACGAGGCTTCGGCTTCCGACAGCGAGGTGGACGACATGATAGCAAAACTCGAGGAGGCTGTGAAGAACTTCAACGAGCAGGACCACTCGATGCGCGGCATCGACGACGGCTACTATTATATTGTAAGCACGCAGGACGGCTTCCAGAGGGAGAACCGCAAGATTGCGATGTACGTGCCCAGCACAACAGACCTCAGCTGGAAAGCCATTGAAGAAAGGAACGGCCAGTTCCTGTTCAATATAAAGAACCTCGGCGATGGCACATACTCAATACAGAACGTTGAGTTCCTGCGCTACGTGGGCAGCAATTCCGCAAATGGCGTGGCAACAACCGCAGAGCAGACCGTGCCGCAGAAGTTCGAGTACAACAACGGCACATGGCTTATCTCCAACACAGTTGACAACGGCGTTTACACTCTCAAGACCTACAAGACCGAATCAACCGGCGTCATCAACATCAACGACGCAAGCGGCATTAAGACTTGGACTCTCAAGAGGGAACTTAATCAGGCTGTAATCGACAGCATTGCCGAAAACTCCGCACCTGTGCGCCTGAGACAGGATCTCATTAACGCTCTCCAGAAGGCAGAGCCTGCTTACAAGGGCGTGTTCAAGTATGTTACTGACCGCAACGACGGACTTCTTAAGGAAGTTAACGAGGACAATCCTCTTGACGGTCAGATTTGGGGTACACAGGTTAACGACACCTACACAAGCTACGCACACCTCATTGATGGCGACCTCAACACCTGCTTCCAAAGCTCGTGGGATGGCGGCACATGGGGCAGCACAGTAGAGGAGGGCAAAGGCCAGCAGTGGTTGCAGGTTGACCTCCGCAGCAACCCTGTTGACAACTTCGAGTTCTACTTCGGTCTCCGCAACGGCGACTGGGGCTGGAAGGAATGCTGGAGCAACATCGACATCTACGCTACAAACGACGCCGGCATTGCAAGCCAGGAAACCCTCAATGCAGCCGACTGGACATACGTGGGCAACTACAAGGACCTCACTTCCTACATCAAGCCCGACGATGCCAACATGAACAGCAACGGTCGTTACATCTACTATTCCATCAGGGATCTTGACCAGGCTTACCGCTACATACGCTTCATGGTAAGGAGCACAATCGTTCCGCAGGCGTGCATGATGTACACCATCGGCGAATTCCAGGTTTACAAGACCATTCACGATGCAGACAACGATCCTTACAACTATGTTGAAGGTCTGAAACCGCTCGTTGACGAGTTGAAGCAGCTCATCGATGACGGTAACAAGTTGATTGACGAAAACGGCACAGTTACTCAGGATGTGGTTGACAGAATGAAGGAGCTTACCGAACAGGTTGTGGCTCTCACTCCGAACACCGAGCCTCTTGACACAAGGATTGCAGAGGTTAAGGCATACGTTGAGAAGTTTGGCGACAACGACGAATGGGGCGATGTAACTTCAGAGCAGTATGAGGCTATCATCAGCACTACCGAGGACGCAGAGTCCTATGACCACGAACGTCCTACAGTGGGCGACCTCGACGCACGCCTTGCAGCTCTCAACGAGGCATTCGACCTCTACAAGAGCCAGCAGAAGCAGCCTGAGGCAGGTACTTGGTACTATATCTCGAATATGGACCAGGAGCGCGCTGGCTACGCAGAGGACGGCGACGGCGGCACAGGCAGCGACGTTTACAGCCGTTTCTGCTATGGCAACGTAATCCTTGCTCCGACCACCAATGCTACCAGGGACGCTTATTGGTCAGAATGGACGAATGCCGTTAAGTGGGGTGGCTACGACCACGCAAGTGCAACCCGCGACGAAAGCATTGCGACCAACCCCTACGCTATGTGGCGTCTCGTGAACATGGACGTTGAAGGCGAGAATGATACATTCTACGCACTCCAGAACCGTGCTACGGGTCTCTACCTCGGCAAGTACGGCAACAAGAGCGGCACTGGCGGTATGTCAACAGAGCCTGTTCCATACCGTGTGGTTCTCTGCAAGAGCGGTGCGTTCTTCTTCAACTGCGCCGACAAGGTGGCTAACAGCGACAATATACCTCTCCACGCAGACGGCCGCAGGATTCTCGTAAGCTGGGGTAGCGGCGAGAACGGTCCTTCCTCATGGACTCTCGAGCCGGTTGACGAGGAAGTTGAGAACCTCGAGATCGACATCCCGAACAACGCAGCGACAATCATTGCCCTGCCTTACGCTTACGGCGACCAGGCAACGGTATCGCTCAACGCTGACAACGGTGTCGTAACCTACGGCATTAAGGGCGTTTCCGAGGACGGCAGCAAGCTCCTCCTCTACAAGAAGGACAACTTCGCGGCTGGTGAACCCATGATAGTTGTTGCAGGTGAGATAGGTAACGCCGAGGGCGATGCTGACGCAACAGTCAAGATGTTCCTCCCGCTCGCAAACGAGTACAGCCTCGTGTCTGCGGCAGCCAACGGCCTTGTTGGCGTGTTCGACTACACGCTGCTCCCCGCAAACGTGGGCGTAATCCAGGGCGACTCCATAGTAGCCACCGAGGAGAACGTAACTGCACTGTTCGGCCAGCGCGGCTACATCGACGCAAGCCAGATAACCAACATGGAGGGCGTTGAAACCGACCTCACGCTCAAGATCAAGGGCGACATCGTGAACGGCATAACCATCGTACCCGCAGCCGCAACAGGCAAGGTTAATGTTTACACCACCGACGGTGTGCTCGTTAAGAAGAACGTCAATGCAGCAAATGCAAAGGACGGTCTGAAGAAGGGCGTTTACATCATCGGCAGGGACAAGGTACTCGTGAAGTAACCGACAGTCCAATATAAAAAGGTCCCGCAAGCCTCCGTGGTTTGCGGGACTTTTTGTTTTTAGGCGGAAACGCACATTCACGGCACAAACCGCTGTAAACCAGCAAAATAACCACAAACTCAAGAGCCGTTATAAGACATTGTTTTACAGATGTTTGCAACTGTCGAAAAAAGGTCTGATGTAGTTTGAATTACATCAGACATAATTTTTTCTACATAGGACATAGTTTTTCCCATGTCCTATGTAGTTTTCGGGGCATTGGGGAAAAGACAACCGTTTTGCTTTTGCGGGAATTATATAAACGGTGTATGTTGTTTATTGATTGCATACGGTATATATGTAGGGGCGTATTGCA
>CAVCON010000088.1:9125-10029 GCA_963603805.1 Oscillospiraceae bacterium | reverse complement strand
GTTGCTTTGTTTCCATAATAGGTATGTCTTTTAATTTTGTTCCCTACAAAAATAAAAGAATATTTCATACTTACCAAACCTTATACACCCACTATTTTCCGACAGCTCAAAGACTATATGCTGAAATCACAAAAACGACATCAGACATAGGAAAAACTACATCGGACATAATTTTTTCTACGTCCTATGTAGTTTAAATTATATCTGATATAATTTTCCCTCCAGCAAACCATTGAGACACAAAAACTTACACCATATCTAAAATTTGATTTTAATCCGTTGCAAATCAGGTGTTTGTGAAAATCATTAGCTTTTTAACCGAATAACCTAACATAAACAATAAACGCCATTCACATAAATCGCGTTGTAAAACAAAAATTAGGCTGCAACCGCCAGTAAAAGCGATTGCAGCCTAAATAATATTGTATTTCTATTGGAATTACCCTTCCACCGCAGCCTGCGCCGCTGCAAGACGTGCGATAGGCACGCGGAACGGAGAGCATGACACGTAGTTCAGTCCAGCCTTGTGGCAGAACTTAACGGACGAAGGCTCGCCGCCGTGTTCACCGCAAATGCCGCACTTGAGTTCGGGACGAACCGTGCGACCGCGCTTGATTGCCAACTCTATAAGCTGGCCAACGCCGTTTTGGTCGAGAACCTGGAACGGGTCAACGCTCAAAATCTTCTTTTCAAGATATACCGGCAAGAACGATGCGATGTCATCACGCGAATAACCAAATGTCATCTGAGTAAGGTCGTTCGTTCCGAATGAGAAATATTCCGCACGCGAAGCAATCTTGTCGGCAGTAAGTGCTGCACGCGGGATTTCAATCATCGTGCCAACCTTGAACGGAACTTCCACGCCCTCTTCCTCAAAGAGCTTTGCAGCCGTTTCACGGATAAC
>CAVCON010000088.1:0-9115 GCA_963603805.1 Oscillospiraceae bacterium | reverse complement strand
ACCTTCTCCTGCGCCTCGAACTCGTACAGAATACCGATGAGCGGAACCATGATTTCAGGATGCGGGTCATATCCCTCACGCTTCAACTCTATGGCAGCACCGAGGATTGCACGTGTCTGCATTTCTGTGATTTCGGGATATGTGTTTCCGAGACGGCAGCCACGGTGTCCCAGCATCGGGTTGTGTTCGGAGAGGCTGTCGATGCGCTGGCGTATGGTCTCCACCGTTACACCCATATCCTTTGCCATTTCCTCCTGTCCCTTAGCATCGTGGGGAACAAACTCGTGGAGGGGCGGGTCGAGCAGACGGATGTTCACAGGATAACCGTCCATTGCCTTGAATATGCCCTTGAAGTCCTCTTTCTGGTAAGGAAGAAGTTTGCGGAGAGCCTTTTCACGTCCTTCCTTGGTGTCGGAAAGTATCATCTCGCGCATTGCAACAATCTTCTTGTCATCAAAGAACATATGCTCCGTGCGGCAAAGACCGATACCAACCGCGCCGAACTTGCGTGCCACGGAAGCGTCGTGGGGAGTGTCGGCATTTGTCCTCACCACAAGACGTGTGTATTTGTCGCAAAGCTGCATCAATTCGGCGAATGCGCCGGAAAACTCCGCAGCCTGTGTTGTAAGTTCGCCTTTGTAAACATCGCCGGTAGAACCGTTGATTGAAATATAATCACCTTCATGCAAAACAGTTCCCTCTATGGTTACTGTACGCTTCTTGTAGTCGATAATCAATGCGCCGGCACCCGAAACGCAGCACTTGCCCATTCCGCGAGCCACAACAGCCGCGTGGGAAGTCATACCGCCACGCGCGGTAAGTATGCCCTCTGCCTCGGCCATACCTGCAAGGTCCTCGGGGGAAGTCTCAATGCGCACCATTATAACCTTATGTCCGTCCTTATGCCATTTGGCAGCATCGTCGGCAAAGAACACAATCTGACCTGTAGCCGCACCCGGAGAAGCGGGAAGTCCGCGTGTCAAAGCCTTTGCGCTTGCAAGAGCCTTCTTGTCAAACACCGGGTGGAGAAGTTCGTCAAGTTTGTTGGGCTCGCAGCGTTCAAGAGCGGTCTTTTCGTCAATCTTGCCCTCGTGGAGCAAATCCATTGCAATCTTAACCATAGCCGTACCTGTACGCTTGCCGTTACGGGTCTGCAAGAACCAAAGTTTGCCTTCCTGAACGGTGAACTCCATATCCTGCATATCGCGATAGTGGTCTTCGAGTTTGTTCTGGATGGCATCAAGCTGCTTGTAAATTTCCGGCATAGCCTCTTCCATTGAAGGATATTTTGCCTTGCGCTCCTCTTCGCTCACACCCTGCATTTCAGCCCACTTCTGCGAACCTGCTTTGGTAATCTGCTGCGGAGTGCGAATACCTGCAACAACGTCCTCGCCCTGAGCGTTGACAAGCCATTCGCCACTGAACACGTTCTCGCCCGTAGCCGCATCGCGGCTGAAGCATACGCCGGTGGCAGAGCTGTCGCCCATATTTCCGAACACCATAGCCATTACCGACACGGCTGTACCCCACTCTGCGGGTATTCCCTCCATTTTGCGGTAAAGTATGGCGCGTTCGTTCATCCAGCTGTCAAACACAGCGCATATAGCACCCCAAAGCTGCTCCATAGGATTGTCAGGGAAATCCTTGCCTGTCTGTTCCTTGATAGCCTTTTTGAAAAGTTCTACAAGATGTTTCAGCTCGTCAACGGTCATTTCGTTGTCGAGTTTGATGCCTCTCTGCGCCTTAACGTCCTCTATAATCTTTTCAAATGGGTCTCTGTCGTCTTTGTTAACAGGTTTCATGCCGAGCACAACATCACCGTACATCTGCACAAAGCGACGGTAGCTGTCATAAGCGAAACGCTCGTTGCCAGTCTTCTTTGCCAGACCTTCCACAACAGCATCGTTCAAGCCCAGGTTGAGGATTGTGTCCATCATGCCAGGCATAGAGGCGCGAGCACCAGAACGCACCGAAACAAGTAGCGGGTTTGCCGGGTCGCCAAAGCGGCTGTTCATCAAAGTCTCTATATGTTTTACGGCATTCTCCACATCGTCTTTCAGCAGGTTTACCACTGCCTCTTTGCCAATGCGGTAATACTCGTTACACATGTCGGTTGTGATAGTGAATCCGGGAGGTACGGGGATTCCCAAAAGATTCATTTCTGCAACGTTGGCACCTTTTCCGCCAAGCAAGTTACGCATGCTGGCGTTTCCCTCGGCACTGCCGTTGCCAAACAAATAAACTCTTTTATCTTCCATATTACGTTAAATATTACTTAAATCCTTGTTTCAAATCATGTTACCTTGCTAACGCGCCGCATTGTTTTTCTTTTTCCGCTTTCCTGCTTTTGCCAAAACATAGCAGACTGCGAATGCGCCGCGTAGTCCTTGTTTTTTCGTCTGCCCCAAACTTCCGCGCCCCTTACAGGCACGTCTGCCACAGACAATTCGCAAAATTAATATTAATTTGCGAAACCATTGGTGTTTTACCACGAAAAACTCCACAAAGAAATCATTTTTTGCCCGGCCATTCCGCATATTCCGCTTTTTATTTGCAAAACGGCGGGATAAGACACAGACAGAACTTCCATATCAGCCTAAAAAGCAAACGTCATCTTTGACAGTCTGCAATATATTTCTTAATTTTGCACTGCTTTACGGCAAGCATTCTGATCAGGGCCAGACTGGATTTGACAGCGGGCAGAAAGGGTATGTAAGCATGCAGTGGGTCGTGGGTTCTCACTATAAACTGAGCTTTCAAAGAATTTAAATGGCGAAAACAACTACGCTCTCGCTGCTTGATTGAAGTACAGTAGATCAGCTTAATCCGAAGACCAAGTTTTCGGACGGGACATCACTCCGAAGCCGTTGTTCCGAGGCTCGCGGAAAAAGTGGTGCACGCAAATCGGGAATAGCGCGGAAAGCGTTGCGTGTTTCGTGCGAAAATCAAATCCGCAACTAAAGTTTGTGGCAATGTGCCGGTATGCCTCACGCCGCAGACACTAAAATTCTTGGCAGACTAAGCATGTAGAAAGCATGGTTTTTCCCCGTTTGGACGAGAGTTCGATTCTCTCCTGGTCCACTTTTCCCGGAAGCTGTTCCGGGCTTACTTTGTCATAATAATATATATTGTATATATGAAAGAGATACAGCTAAAGTATGGTTGCAACCCCAACCAAAAACCCTCACGCATTTACATTGAAAACGGAGAACTGCCCGTGGAAGTTCTCAACGGCCGCCCGGGATACATCAACTTTCTTGACGCGCTCAACGGCTGGCAGCTTGTAAAGGAGCTTAAAGCCGCAACAGGAACACCCGCCGCCGCTTCGTTCAAGCACGTTTCGCCCGCCGGAGCTGCAATAGGCCTCCCACTAAGCGACACGCTGAAGAAAATCTATTTCGTTGATGACGTGAAGATACCTCTTTCACCCATTGCGTGCGCCTATGCAAGGGCGCGCGGCGCGGACAGGATGTCCTCATACGGCGATTTTATATCGTTGAGCAATGTGTGCGATGAGGCTACGGCAACACTCATAAAGCGCGAAGTGAGCGACGGCGTAATAGCCCCAGGCTACACCCCTGAAGCCCTTGAAATTCTGCGCGCAAAACGCCGTGGCACATACAACGTGATTAAAATCGATGCAGACTACGTTCCCGCCCCAATTGAGCACAAGCAGGTTTTCGGCGTTACGTTCGAACAACACCGCAACGATGTGAACCTTGCCGATGACAGTCTGTTTGAGAATATCCCCACCCAAAACAAGAATTTCACCGCTGAGGCAAAGCGCGACCTTATCATATCGCTCATCACGCTGAAATACACCCAGAGCAACTCTGTTTGCTATGTAAAAGACGGTATGGCGATAGGTATCGGCGCAGGACAGCAAAGCCGCATACACTGCACACGCCTTGCAGGAAGCAAAGCCGACAAATGGTGGCTGCGCCAAAGTCCCAAGGTTATGAACCTGCCTTTTGTTGAGGGAATACACCGTGCCGACCGCGACAACGCCATAGACCTATATACAGGCGAAGACGCAGAAGACGTACTCGCCGACGGAGCTTGGCAGAAGATATTCACAGAACGCCCCGAACCGTTCACCATCGAGGAGCGCAAGGAATGGCTCGCCAAAAACACAGGCGTGTCATTGGGCAGCGACGCATTCTTCCCCTTTGGCGACAACATAGAGCGTGCGCACAAAAGCGGAGTAAGCTTTGTTGCACAAGCCGGCGGCAGCGTGCGCGATGACAATGTTATCGAAACCTGCGACAAATACGGCATTGCCATGGCGTTTACGGGAATCCGCCTGTTCCACCATTAATCACAGAGATTATGCGCAAGGCAAGCCGGCAGGAAGTGCAAAAAGCCATACACGAAGGCATCGTTTTCCGCAAATCCAAAAGCCAAGGGTTTGAGGACGACAAAGTGCGTACAAAAGCCAAGAAAAAGGCATATCGCACAGGTTCTCATGGTTCGGCTTCTGCCATTATGAAAGCCGGAATACGCAAGCACCGCGCCGAAAAGTCAAAACGCAGGTAAAGCAAGGGCAAATTTTCGTGTGTAACAGGAATTGGAACACAGCACGAATTTTACCGTAAAGCACTGAATTTCAAGGCATTTTGCCCATTTGGACAAATCTTTGTAAGTTCTTGTTTTTCACAGCGTTGCAAAGGCAAAAATTATGTCTGATGTAGTTTTTTCTATGTCAGACATAATTTTTTCTACATAGGACATAGTTTTTCCCACATCAAATGTAGTTTTCGGGACATCTTTGAAAAGGATGCACGATTATGGTTCTGCGGAAATTGTAGGGGCGTATTGCATACGCCCTGTACGCCACCGCACAAACAGCACCGCGAACCACCTTCATAACATTGCAAAACCGCGCAATTCAGGGCGTATGCAATACGCCCCTACGGAGGCGCAATTTTCTGATTAAACGCTGTTTATATATTTGTAACGCATATAATCTGTACCTTTGCACGCCACCGCCTTAAACCATACGCAAACCGGCAAATCTTCTTCATTGCCAAAAGCGGCGCAAAAGGATTGCACAAAATCGCCAAACGTATTCACGCCACTCAAGTGGGCGGGACAAACAAAGGCGTGCCGCCATGAATGGGCAGCACGCCTTGAATATTTCATAAGTTTGCACTTACGGCATCACTTATTGTTGTTCTTGTCCAAAAGCACCTTGAACCAGAAACCGCCGATAACCGAACGCGCACGGAAACTCACCCATACAGGCTTTTCCGTCTCAAACCAGTCGCTCATCGGCACGCGGGTTGTCGTCTCGCTGTAGAACTTGTATATCGGACTTATGAACTTCTTGAACGTTTCATCGTCATTGGCCATAGAAGCCGACCACATAATCCAGTCACTCTTTGTGTAGCCCTTGCGGCAGTCGAGCGGCAAACCATATACGTTCTGCTTTGTAAGGTAGTATTTCACTTCCTTTTCCATTACATCGCTGAACATATTAAGTCCCCAAAGCTTGTCCCATATCAGGTTGTACTTCTGGCTCCATGTGTCGGGACGGTCAAACGCGAGGCGGTAATGGTCGCCGTCGGCAGCGTCCTTTTTCCACTGTTCAGCCATTTTCTTTGCCGTCGCCATATACTTGTCAGCCTCTTCGGTGCGACCGTCTATCTTGCACATTATGCTGTACGCAGCAACGCCCATTATAGCTTTTGCCGAAAGGTTGGCGTTGTGCGCCCAGTGTCCAGCGAAATCGTCTGTGCAAAGCTGGTTTGTGGGGTCCTGACCGTTCTCCACAAGATAATCCGCCCAAGTTTTCATCAAATCCCAATAAGGCTTCACGTAATCCGTGTTTCCTGCTATGCGGCATATCTCGGCTGCAAGCGTGAGCATATTGCCGTCCTCCTCGATAGGCATATCCGTTGGATAGGTTTGACCGTTGGCTTGCGGATATGTACCCATGTCGTGCTGCGGGAACGGCTTGGTCCACCTGCCGCTCTTGGCATTTTCAAAGATGCTCGTCATCATTCCCTTCAAGAGTTCGGGATTGTATGTCAGGAACAAAGGCGCAGAGGGATATGTAAGGTCAACGGTGTTCACGCTTCCGTTACTGTTGTTTTCCTTTGAGAAGAACAGCAGACGGCCCTCGTTGTCGGTGAAAAGCTTGTGGGCGGAAATGGTGTGGCGGTAAGCCCCACTGCAAATCTCGGCATACTCCTTGCCGCCGGCTTTAAGCGCATCGTCGTAAATCATTTCGTCAAACTTGCGGCAACGCTGCATTATGTCGTTGTAGTTGTTGCGGAGCTTGTCGAAAGCGTCAAAAATCGTAACCTTTCCGTTGTGCGCCCAATAGCCTTTGTGAAGTTCGTAAAGATACATCATTGACCAAACGTCATCATAGCCTATGAGCGTGAAGTTGCTCTTTGAAGTCTTTTTGTCAACGCTCCCGAGATTGTCAACAAAGGCAAGCGCAGGCATTTCGTCGCTTTTGAAAGCCTTTACCTCCTTTTCTGAAGTGGGAAGACTTCCCGCCGCCGAGAATGCGTTCTCTATCCTCGACTCGCTGTTCAAGCTCAGCTGCTGCCCTTGCGCACCCTGCGTGAGGTAAAGATAGCCCCAGTCCTGGCAAACAAGGTCGCCAACCGTGGCACAATAAGCCTGCTTAATCGTTCCTGCTTTGAGATATTTGTTACCGCCGTTTGTAAGCGTGTTCGAAACCGTTGGCTGCGATGTTGAACTTACCGCAAGTTCGGGGGATGTGGAAAGAAGGAGCTGCACTTCGTGTTTCTTCTTGTCGAGACCTGTTACCTTGTAGGATATATAGTTTATAGGTGTGGAAAGAAGGTCAAGATCATCAATCAACTGCGGAGCGGTAAACACAACGTCAAGCTTCACAGGCCCACACTTGAATGTGTAGTAGCTCGAAGTTGCAAGCACATCGCATGAAAGCTGTTCGGCGGTGGCTTCAAACCTTGTCGTGTTTGCAGGAGTGTAGTAAACTCCGAAATCCGCGTATGCGCCACCCACCGTGTTGTGGCAGTGAGCCGCAATCACGTTGTCGCCCTCGTGCAGCTTTGCAGCCTGTGCCGGCGTAAGCTCCACAATCTGGTCGTCAAGCCATGTATTTCCTGTGGCAACGATTTTCTCGCCGTTAAGATACAGCTCAAAAACATCGTCGTGGGAATACATTATTTTTATTTTGGCATCCTTTTCGATTTTGTCCACCTTGAAATGGCGGCGGATATAAACATCGGTGTTGTCGCCGCCCCATTTTGTCCTGTTTGCCTCAGTACTTCTGTCGCCAAAAGCACCGCGACCGTCCTTCCAACTGCTGTCGTCGAATTTTTCCTTAGTCCAGTCGCCCTGTGGAACTTGGTTCGTATATTTTGCCGCCCACTCCGCCGCTTTTCCCATGTCGGCGTAGGGAATCATCTTGTCGGGCTGCTTGCCGAGAAAGCGGTAGTTTTTTCCGTCAACGCGCAAAACGCCGATTATAGGCTTCTTGGCATCGCTCCAATGAACGGTTGACGACTCGTAAAGCTTGTCAGACGGAGACCAAATTGAGAAATACGGATCACTCACGACAATGGGCGTTGACGGCATATTAAGAGCCGAACGCCTTGAAGGCGTGAAAAAATCGGGCTGCTGTGCGCTTGCCGCAAAAGCGACGGCAAACGCCGCAATAGTCATAATTTTTCGCATGATATATAGTTTGATATTTTGAAATTTCACGAAAACGGCCGCACACCGCCACAGGCGGAAGTCTGCGCCCCCTCACGCTCCACAAAATTAACCATTTCCCAAGACAAAGCGCAAAACAAAAGCAAAAAAAGCACATAGGTTTACCTTTTAATTTGTACATTTGCATGATACATTTGGTAGCGCGGCAAAAAGCCGGGGCATACACTAATCTTAAACGGACAAGAAAGCCGGAAAATAAGACATAAATCGAGATATAATATGTTATCAATACTGATACCCGTATATAACTATGACTGTTCGGAGCTTGTGAAGGCTTTGCAGCTTCAAGGCGAAAGGCTAAGGCAGGCAAAAGGCGAAGAATACGAAATCATAGTGGGCGACGACGCTTCATCGCGGGGGCGTGGCATAGAAAGCGTGCAAAAGGCGTGTGAGCTTCCCTGTTGCAGGTTTCTTGCCGCAGAAAAAAACATGGGACGGGCGGCGAACCGCAACAACATGGCGCGTGAGGCAAAAGGGGAATATCTGCTGTTCATCGACTGCGACGCGCTCGTAACGCGGGGGGATTTTCTGGAAAAGTATTACGAGGAGACCAAGAATGGGGCTGACGTAGTTTGCGGTGGCATTGAGGCCGTCGGCACGCAGCCCTCGCCCGATGTCTCCCTGAGATACAGATACGAGCAAAGTGCGGCGGAGATACGCTCTTTGGAATACCGCAAAGCCAACCCATACAGCCATTTCTCCACGTTCAACGTAATGGTGCGCCGCGAGGTTTTCATGCACATCCGCTTTGATGAAAGCTGCAAGGGATACGGATATGAGGACACCATATTCGGGCTGCGACTGAAGCAAGGGGGATATAAAATCACGCACATTGACTCTCCGCTGGTGCACAACGGACTTGACACCAACAGGGAGTTCGTTGAAAAAACAGAACAGTCCATGCGCAACCTCCACCGCTTCGGAAGGGACATACAGAACTTCTCTCACGTAGGGGCAGTTGCGCTAAGGCTCAAAAGGCTGAACCTTGACGGACTTATGATAACGTGGCACCGTATGTTCGGGCGCATTGAACGCGCAAACCTGCTAAGCAGCAACCCTTCGCTGTTTGTTCTGAAACTTTACAAATTGGGATATCTCTGCTCATTATAACACATTAAAGAAAATAATAACAAGCCCGGCTGTTTGCGAAAGCAGCCGGGCTTGTTGTTTGTACAATGTCGTTCAACCGATGGCGCACAGGGCGTATGCAACGTGCTACTATAACAAACAGTACACAATAAATCAAAGAATTACATCGCCGTAGGGGCGTATTGCATACGCCCTGAATTGCACCCATTTGCAATGTAGGGGCGATGGTTTGCAATGCGGTTCATGCGGTGGCATACAGGGCGTATGCAATACGCCCCTACATATATACCGTTGCAATCAATAAACAACG
>CAVCON010000087.1:1832-10213 GCA_963603805.1 Oscillospiraceae bacterium | reverse complement strand
GCACCGCTTGTAGGGGCGTATGGCATACGCCCTGAATTGCGCGGATTTGCAATGTAATGGCGGTGGTTTGCGGTGTGGTTCATGCGGTGGCGTAAAGGGCGTATGCAATACGCCCCTACAAATGGCGCAAAATCAATACCGCTAAAGTTACATTTGATGTAGGAAAAACTACATAGGACATAGAAAAAATTATATCAGACATAATTCAAACTACATCAGACCTTTTTTTGCCGTTGCAAATACTTGAAAAACAGAAACTTGCAAGAAATTGCTGAGAATGGCTCAATTTGTTGTTAATCAGTGGTTTGCGGAAGATTTTGCTTTTCTGCCACGCTGCGGCATAAAACGCAGGAAACCCCGCAGCCTTGGCGGAATTGCGCAAGCTGCGGGGGTTCTCTATTCGATGAGGGCGTTTTTGTTGTGAACGCCCTTTTGCATGTCGTACCTTTTGCCTCTCCTGTGCTTAGTTGGGAACTGTAATCACGGGATTGTTGGTGGGTATCGGGTAGCTCGAAATGGTGCGGATAAGCTCGTCGGACATTTCCTTAAGCTCGCCGCTTTCTACGCGTGCGTCCATGTCGGCCTTGAACTCGTCATACATATCCTTGGTGAGGCAATAGTAGTGGTCGCCGTAGTCGCTGGTGTAGGTTGCTATCTGACGCAGGTAGCCCCACTGCTCGAAGTATGGGAACATATTGTAGCCCGTTGCGGTTGACATCTTATAGATGAAGTTCAAAATGTACGAGGCATCGTTTTCGTTTGACTTCGACTTTTCGTAAACATAGTTGTTCTTCACCCAAACGCTGTTGGGATAGAGTTCCTTAAGTACCGCCAGACGTGCGCTCTTGCCTTTTTGCACGGCGGCGATAAGCTCGTATTTGTTCGTGCCTTTCTCGGTTTGGCGGATAGACTCGAAGAAGTCGGGGAAGATGTCCTTGTTTCCGAGTTCATACTCAAAGTAGTGGCATATTTCGTAAACGCTCGTGAGGCGGTTTGCGAACAGGTTGTCGGAATGCTCAATGAAGCTTGCCGTGTGGAGTGGGTCTTCCGCACGCGAAGGTATTTTTGCATCCTTCATTGCGAGGAACGCCTCCTGGAGCTTGGGAGAGTAGGAATACTTGCTTGCCGCCGCGTATGCCTTTTGCCTTTGCGGACTTATGGAGTCGTGGGTGGCGAAATAGTCTTCCTGGAAATATTCCCTGTAGCCCTGCTTGAAGTTGTTTACAAGGAAGCCCACGGTGTTCTGTCCCATATGTATGAGTACGTAGCTCGAGAATATGTTGTTCGAAACCTCGGCCATGCCGCCCCATGTGTAGTAGGGGCTTTGCTGCTGGTGTCCCCATTCGTGGGCTACGCCCCAGACTGTGGAAAGGCTCTTGGTGAGGAATTTGCGCGGCTCGAGAATTTCGGTATAGTCGTATTTTGCCGAAGCTCCCAAGCCTGTCTGATACATGAAGTAGTCGTAGTTCACGTAGAACAGTGTGCGGTTCTTGGGGACTTTTTTGTATTTCTCAAGTCCCAGCACGCGGTGTTCCCAGTTCATTATGGTGTCGTAAATGTTTACCAGCTGGCGGTATTTGCCTATGGTGTGTTTGAGCAGGGATTGGCCCTCGAACACGAGGTGCACCCTGTCGCCAAGGATGTCCATGCACATATACTGCGCCTTTTTCAGCACATCGGTGATTTCGTCGTTCGACATCTTTGAGGTTACATAGCCGTTCTGGACGCCGTTGATGAAGTGTACGCCGATTGAGTCGTACTTTTCGGGAACGTTGGAGTTGTATTTGATATACGCAAGTCCGGCACTGTCGGCGGTGTAGTTTATCACGTTCATGCCGTTCTTGAGAGTGTAGAGCTTGTATGAAGGGCCGGTGTTGCCGCTCTTGGGGCGGTATGCCGTAACATACACGCTGGCATCCACGCCGGGCTTAAGTCCTGCAACGACAACGGCGAATTTGCCGGGGTTGACCTTTATACCGGTAACGCCCTCGAATATGTCGTAGCTCTTGCCTGTGAGCAGACTGTCGCCAACCGACGATGCCGGCGGCAGGCAGTTGTAGCGGGCTGCGCGGTACTTGGTGTCGTAGGTGTTGTTGAGCAGCTGCTCTGCAAGTGCGCTTACAAACGGGTTGCTGATAGTGTCAACTACATCGGCGGTGATTTCCGGGCGAAGTTTGGTGAGCAGATCATCGGCAAAGATGTTGTAGGGTGCACAATTGTTCAGCGACATGGCGAACTGCATCTCGGCGCAGCCGAACATTTCGTTGCCGTCGCCGCAGTCGAGTCCCTCCCATACGGAAATGCGCAACGTGTCAACATTGTCTGCGCCGCCATTGGCAAGGTCTATCTCAACGGTGGTGCCGTCGGTGGTGAAGTCGTATGTTCCGAGTTCTGTGTAGCCGTCCTCGCCAACCTTTTTGTAAGAAACCTTAGCCTTGCCCATGTAGCCGTGAGAAGTGCCGTTGGGAACATAGGTTATCTTGTCAATGTGCTGACCGCTGAAGGCATAGTCGAGGTCGAGCGGGCTGCTTTCCGTAACTGTTCCCATGGCGGCGGAGTAGTCGTAGTATGTGGTTGTGTAGCCGTCGATGGTGCGCAGAAGCGAAGATGTACCCGGTGCGGAAGCTCCTTTTGGCTTTACACTTGTGTTGGGGTTTTCCGCATACTGTTCGAGTTCTGCCATTTCCTGCGAAATAGACACATAGCGTGTGATGTCGTTTTCGGCGTTGTATAACTTGATCTTCGCCACGCGTGCGGCTTTGGTCATGTTGGCGGAAACGCGGAAGTTGAAGCCGTCATCGTTTTTGGTTACGGTGCACCAGTCGGCGTCGCTGCTTATGGTGTAGTCAACATTCGCCGCGATTTTCACTTTGCCGAGAGCCTTGCGGTATGATATGCTGCGCGAGGGCGTTGCCGGGACAATCACAGGGGATTCTGTGTCCGTAATATTGCTTTGCGCATAGGCGTTGGGGCTTGCGGCCGGCAGCAACGCCACAGCGAGCAGTGATATGGTATATTTGAAAATGTTCATGACTTTGTCGTTAGTTTACTACGATTTTTTTCTGTCCTACGATATACACTCCGGGCGTAACGTTGATTTCCACAGGGGTGCTGCCCACCGTGCCTTTCCAAACGGTAACGCCGTCGGTTGTAACAACGCTTGCCGGCTGTTCGGCGGAAGCCACGAGGATTATGGTTCTGCCTTCGCGCAGTACGGTTATGTCGGCCTTGTCTGCCGTTACGCTTTCAATGCCGTTGGCTATTCCTTCGTCATAAACCACATAGTTGCTCGTGCGTATGCTCAGGTCGGGATAGTCCTTGCTGGTAACGGTGAGATATGCGGCGGGGAAGTTTTTCCAATACTTCACGCGCCCTGCGGCAGCAACCATGGTGTAGTCGCCGGCTTTTGCCGAGCTGCCAGATTTGAGCTGCGTGTCGTCTTCGCCGTTATAGAGCGTGAGGATGCCGTTCTTTCTGCCCGAGCCGTTTATCATGAAGCGCGAGAAGTCAAGATAAACTCCTGCGGCAACTGTGTCGGGAGAAAAGTTCACGAACTGGTTTCCGCAAACATACTTCTTGGTGATGTCGGGATTGTAGAAGCAGCGGTATGAAAGGTGGTTGTCGCTGCAATTGATGTATTGCATGGGATTTTCGGACGTGATGTCCTTGCTCAACGCCAATGTGTCGAGTTCGTTGCCGCTTACGTCAAGTGTTTTCAGCTCGGAACTTTCCGAAAGGTCGAAGTTTGTGATTTTGTTTCCGGCAATCCATACGTCCTGCATCTGCGCCTTGTTTGAAAGCTGCACAATCTCAATGTCGTTATGCTGGCATACGAGCGACTGCATCGGGGCGTAGTTGGAGAAGCTCAAAAGTGTGAGCTTGTTGTTTGCCGCCCACAGCGAGCGCAACTTGTTTTTTGTCCTTACGTTGAGCGATGAGATTTGGTTGTCGTTTATGTTGATGTACTCAAGGCTGTTGTTGGGCACAATGTTGAGGGTGGTGAGGGCGTTGCCTGCGCAGTCGAGGCTGCGGAGTGCCTGTGCCTTTACCGCCGAGAGGCTTTTCAGGTTGTTGCCCGAGCAGTCGAGTTCCTGCAACGCGGTGTTGGTCGTGAGCGAGAGTTCAACAAGCTCGTTGGCGGAGCAGTCGAGCGAAAGCAGGTTGGGGGCTTCCGAAAGGTCAATCCATTTCACGTGCTGCGAATGGCAGTCGAAGCCAGTAAACTTGGTGTTGCCCGTAACGGTTATGGTATCTCCCGCAAGCGTGCCTGTTACCACGCTGTCGCGGTAGGTTTGTATTTCCCCGTTTCCCCAGTCAACGCTGACATGGGTGCTTGACGGCAAATTAAATGTGATTTGCGCGCCGGGGCTTTGCGACGTAACAAGCCTTATCCTTACGTTGTCGGCATTGGCATGAGTCATACCGAAACACAGGGCTGCCGCCGCTATGGTTTTTGGTAAAAAGTTGTTCATCGTTTTGTTTGAATGCGGATGCCTGGCATCCTTTTATTGATTAATGCGGAGGGTTTCCGCAAAATATTGATGGAGCATTAAATCTGCCGCGTCCGCAGAAAACATTGTGGGGTTTCCCTTAGGCGCGGCAGATATTTACGTATTATCTATTGTCCGGCTTATTGCACATAAACCTTTTTGCCGTCGATAATGTAGAGGCCTTTCGTGAGGTTTTCGGGCTTGGTGTCGAGCTTCACGCCGTCAATGGTGTAGATTTCGTGCTTGCCGCTGACGTTGGTCTTAACCTTGCCAACCGATACAACTGCGTTGTAGCCCTTAACCAGAATGAGCAGGTCTGCATCATCTTTTGCAACGTCGGGCATTTGTCCGATGTTTGCAACGTCAAGATAGATGCCGTTTGCCGTGGAGCTCATTCCTACAGTAGAAAGCGGCTGCCAGTAGAGCGACTCGTCTTCTGCTTTTTTAAGCTGTGCCGCTCCGTCGGGCATAGTCTGCGACAGGAACGTTCCTTTCACGCCAACGGTATTTGCCTCTTTGGACACGAAGTCTGTGCCAAGGCTTATGAGGTATGCTGCCTCTGCGTCTTCAGGAACTATGACTGCTGGTGTACCTGCGGGAACTTCGTCCACGCGCTCCATTGCAATGTATGTTGTTCCGTCTTCCTCGATAACCTTGCCTTTTGCAACGTATGCGTTAGCTTCGCCTTCCAGTGTAAGAGTTTCGGGAATTGTCAGGGCGCGTGTGCCTGTCATGTTCACGTTGCCAAGAGTTTCTTCCTCATCGATAGTAACGAGGTGGAATGCCGACTTGGTTGACATACCGCTGTTCCAGCCCACGATGTAGTAACGTGAGTAATCGGATGAGTTGCCGAAGTGGAAGTTGTTGCCGTTTGCCTTGCCGTTGAACAGGTTGTGGGTGTTGAGTGTTACAAATCCGTGTCCGAATGACTCAACCGTGAACACACCAGGAACGGTGCTGAGGTTTGTCTTCACACTTGTGCCGAGGTCGGGAACGAACAGGCCGGTTGCCTTGTTCTGGAGTACATATCCGCTGTCGCCAACAGCAATAAAGCGGAAGTATGTAAGCTCGGGAACGTCCCATGCGTTTTCTGCGGGAACGCTCTGCAGCCATGCATTGCCGTATATAACGTCTTCTGCGGAATCGTAAGCCTTGGGTGCAAGAGTGGTTTCGTCATAACCTTGGGTTACGCAAACCACGCGGTCAATCAACGCCTCTCCATCATCGAATTTGAACTCGGTGTATTCCTCTTCAGAAGCAAACTGCATCTGATACCACTTGGTGGGGTCGGGAGCAATCATGTGAGTGCTGAGCTCTGCAAGCGCATCCTTTATCTTCTTTGCCACGGCATCAATTTCATCCTGGGTGTAGCCAACGTTTGCAATAAGGCTTTCTGCCTCTTCAACTGCTGAAGTAACTGCATCCGGGTTTGCGCTGGTGTCGTATGTACCTACGGTGTTCTCGGTTATCACAACTCCGTCAAGAGTGCTCTTTGCTTTCGTGATAGTTTCTTTCAGATCCTTCACGTCAACAAATGTAGCTACGAATGCGTTGTATGCCTCTGTGAGCTGAGCAATGGCAGCCTTGAGGTTTTCAATGTTGCTTACGCTGTCGTTCTCGGCCTGCTTGTTGCCGTTTGAGAGTGCGCTGAACAATGCAATTCGTGTTGCGGGTTCAACAGCCGACAACTGGCAGGAGCTTGCGTAGGTTACGCCAGTGAGGATGTCCATGCCTGAAAGGTTGAAGAACTTGCCGCGTGCGCTGCCTTCGGTTGCGAAACGTACATACTGATAGCTGTCGTTGAACTCGAACGGACCTACAAGCACTTCGGCACCGTTTTGACCGGGAGCGGTGTAGAGGTTGTAGCCGTAGGATACGTTAGTCCAGTTCTCGCCGTCGTTGCTCACCTCGAGGTCAATCTTCAACGGAGTGTCGTGGTAGCTGCCAGTACGCTCGTACCATACAAAGAACACGTTGTTCACAGGCTGTGTGAGCTTGCAGCCAAGGTTGTGCTTGGTTGTCGGGTAGCCATAGCCGGTGCCGGTGTCGGTGTAGTCGCTCCATGCGGGCTGTGTGCCGTATGTGGTGTGGAAGTGGGTTTCGGGGTCGTTGTCAATCAACGCCGTATATCCAGAGCCGTCGTTTCCGTAGCTGTAGCCGTGCTCAACGCTCATGCCGGCGTTGGAGAAGAAGTCGGCGAAGTTGTTAGCCTGTGCAGCTTCGAGTGTGGGTATAACGCTTGTTGCGTTCGACCTGTCGTATTCGAGCGACGGTGTGATCATTGCCTTCACGTCGCTTATGAGGTTGTTGAGGGAGTCAACCAAAGCCCTTGCGAGTTTAGCCTTCTCCACTTCGTCGTCCTTGGGGGCAAGTTTTTCAACGATGTCCTGCGGAACCTCGAGCAGATACCAGCCCGAGAACTCCTGCGGACGCGGCAACCAGAGGCACGTGCTTGCACCTGTAGCCGGGTCGAGGCTGTGGTTGCGGCAGTGGATGTAGGAATCGTCTCCGTCGGGAGAGGGGTTGTATGCTTTTATGCCCCATGATCCGGGAGTTGCGAGCGCGATAAACTCAACGTTGTTCTTGCTTGAGTCAACAGAGGTGTAAACGGGTGTGGTGCCGGTGCCGTAGTCAACAAACTGCTGTGTGCCGAGGTTCTGCATAGCATATTTGCCGTCGGGAAGCAAAGCGATTTTCCAGATGTATTCAGCCTTGTCCTTGTCGATAGTGTTCCACCAAATCTCCTTGCCCTGTGCGGAAAGCGCAACCTGTGTGCCGCCCTCCTGAAGTGCGTTCCAATCGTTCTGGCAGTTTACCATCCAGTAGTATCCGTCGCGAATGGGAACAACGCCTTTCTCGTTGATGTCGAGGTATGCGTTGAGCAGGTTGTCATAGCAGGTCTGTGCTGCCTCTGCCGTGGTGAGCTGTGAGTCGTCCTGCGAGTTTGCCATTGCAATGTCGAGTGCGTTGTAGTAGTTCTCGTCGCAGAAGCCGGGGTTAGTGCCGACAGCCAAAGTCTGAGACAGGGTGTATGCGAGCGTGTAAAGCTCGTCGATGTCAAGAAGCACAGCCTCGAGCGAGTTGTCCTCCTCGGAAGCGTAGGTTATCTCATGCCATACGGTGGAGTTGTTGAAGTAAGCCACCTTGTCGCAGAAATAAGTTTGTGTTGCGTCCTTGTAGTTGTTGTTGAGGCGCAATACGGTGCCGTCTCCTGCAAGGCAGGCGAAGAACGCCGCGTTTTCGGGGGCGATGTTTATTTTGTCTCCATCGGGGTCGTCGGGGTTCTGTCCCATGGTAACGGCCTTGCAGATGTACCATTCAGTGGTCTTGTTTTCCGTGAGCAGAAGGTCGCACGTGTAGGTGATGCCCTGTTCCTGCCCTTTGGTGAGCCACAGGCCGCTCTTAACGCTCTTCACGTAGAAGCCTTTGAGGTCCTCTGTGGTTCCGTCGGCATACGTCATGGTGTACGTGTTGCCGCTTTCCTCAAGCTCGAATGCGGCTTGCGAACCAACGGTTTCCTGCACAGCCACAACAATGCTGTCGGCCCTGCGTGCGGGGAAGTACGTGCTCAACCAGTGTCCGGCTTCGAGGTCCGTGTTGTTGGTGCCCCATTTGCCTTCCACAAAAATACGGTCGCCGGTCTTCAGCAAGCTGTAGTCCGTAACCCTTTCGCCCGGGGAGATGCGTCCCCATGCGTTGATGCTTGCAAAAATTGCAATCACAAGCGTCAGAATTCGTGTAAACTGTTTCATTACTTGATACTTAATTATTGTTAGGTTGTTAATTGTTTCTTTATTGTTACAGTTATATTAAAAATACGTGTAGAAATCACGTGGCTAAGGTAAAAATAATTTTAGAAATACAAGCACTCGTTTTTTTTTTTTTTTTTTT
>CAVCON010000087.1:0-1811 GCA_963603805.1 Oscillospiraceae bacterium | reverse complement strand
AAGGTTAATTGTCCTAAAAAAAGCGTGTTCAGGCGATGATTGTTTGGAGAAAAATTTTCAGATGTTTTGATTTGCCATTTGTTGTTGTCAAAAACAAGTATGTTTTGCTTCGGATTTTATATTTTGCGAAACGTATTTTGTAAAGTTTCCCCTCAACCGCATATTGTTTTGCATAAGTTCGTTGACAGATGATGTGTTTGCGGTGCGGTTTTGGCGGTGGTGTATATGTCGTATGCCATGCGCCGCCACATTTATACAATGTTTAATTAGTCAAGGAATTGCACCTCTGTAGGGGCAATCTATGTTCCCGTGCAAGCGTTTTTGGGTGTTTAACTATGTTTTTAACATTTGTCCGTGGCTGTTGTCATCCGCCCTTTTTCCGCACGGCTTCCCCCTGTGAAGCCGCTGTCGTACTTCTCGCCCTTGCGTGCGAGGGCGAACGCTATGTGTATTATCTTGTTCTTGACGTTGTTGAGCGCGACGCCCCTCTCCTTGCCCCTTGCGATTAGCCCGAGGTAGTACTCCTTAATCTTCGGGTCGTGCCTTATGGCGGCCAGGGCGCACATTGAGAGCATGGGCCTGAGCGCGGGGTGGGCCATGCGGCTGACGTGCGGCCGCACGCTGAGCGATGTGCCCGACTGGCTGGCGAACGGCGCGAGGCCGCAGAACGAGGCGAAGCGGCGCGGGTCGTGGCCGAAGCGCGTGAAGTTGCGCGTCAGGACTATTATCCCAACTGCAGTCACCAGCCCTATCCCGGGTGCGGACTTCACGGAGGCGAGGTTGTGCTTCACCTCAGCGTCCTCCGCCACGGCGGACTCCATCTCCGCCTCAACCTCGGCGACGAGCCTGCCGAGCTGCCTTATGGCCTTGTCCTCGCGCTCCAGCATGCGGCTTTTCACGCCCTTTGGGAGGTTCATGGCGGCGATGCACCGCCTCCTGTTGAGGTGCGCCGTCCTGTCGTCAACGAAGCCCTTGCGCTGCATCTGCAAAGCCTCAAGGGTGCGCACCGGTGCCGCCGGTTCGCTGTATTTCTCCGCCCTGTCGGCGAAGCGGCGGGCGTAGCCGGCGATGCGCCCGCTGTCAACGCGGTCGCTCTTCCCCCTTATGATGCCCAGCGACTGCCTTATCCTGTACGGGCTGTCAATCCAAACGTCCCAGCCATTGCGGCTGCGGAGGCCGTTGCGCCCGGCGCACTTGCGAAGGTCGGACAGCAGTTGCCTGTACCCTTGCGCGTTGTTGTCGTACTTTCCGTAATGCGTGCCGAAGCCGCCCGTGGCGGTGGCGTCAAAGGTGTCCTTGGAGAAGTCTATCCCCACGAACACGTCCTTTCCATTGAAGTTTCCGTTATATTCCATATCTTTGCAAATATTTTTGGGACCTGCCGGGGAATCGTGTGCGCCAAAGCTATAAATAGGCTTCGTGCCTGATAATCTATCCGGCGTCTGCAGTTCCGGGCGGGGACGCCGCAGCCCCTAATAGGCTCAAAGGCCTGAAGTATTGCGTGGCGTCCCTCCCCGCCCCGGCGGTCCCTTCCTTAATACGACAAAGGTAAGGAATCCGCCGCCTTTCCCAAACTGCATCTTTACACCTGCAAACTTATAGCGTATTGCATACGCCCTGAATTGCGCCGCTTTGTAATGTTGTGACGACGGTCTGCGGTGCGGTTCATGCGGTGGCGTACAGGGCGTATGCAATACCCCTACAATTTCCGCAAAAACCCCCAAACGGCAACTTTTCCAAACACCCCGAAAACTACGAAGCTGTTTTGAAACGCCGGATTGAAAATAGTCAGCAGATCAGTTGGTCAGCCG
>CAVCON010000086.1:0-10295 GCA_963603805.1 Oscillospiraceae bacterium | reverse complement strand
CCAATATAGTCTTCCACCATAGGTTTCTTGTAGTTTGCGCCTTTCGTATTTTTATATGCTTCAAGAAGTTCTGCAATAAAATCGGTTTGCTCTTGATATATCGGTCCTTCTACATATTGGGTTACCTCATAGCCAAGAGTCGCAATATTTATAGCCATTTTCTCCAACATATTTCCCAAGCTGCTGTCAAGAGAACGGGACTGTGCAGAATAGTACTGAATGTCGGCGCCAAGTGCTGCGATAAATACATTGTGTATTTTCAAGTTTATCACACCGTCTTCATCATTGAGTTCACCCAAATGACGATCCGAGAAACCGGAAGCGTATGCTTCAACAGCTTGCCTTACAATTGCACGTATAGCTTTTTCCTTGTTTACGTTTTCTGTCATATAGCATGAAGTTTGCTTGGTTTTGCAAAGGTACTTTTTTTAGTTTATTGTTACAACCCGAAAATCGGGTGGAATTGTGTAATTTTACATTTTACATAAAAACAGAAACCGTTCCCTTTTCCGGAATAATCCTGAAACCACATCGGACATGGGAAAAACTACATAGGACGTAGAAAAAATTATGTCTGATATAATTTAAATTACATCAGACCTTTTTTCGCCGATTACAAGCATCTGGAAAACAAGTTCTTATGAGAATTGTTGTATTTGGGGTTATTGGCTTGTAATCAGCAGGTTATTAAAATGGGTGAAAACCGCCGCCACGTTTATTTGTGGAGGGGCGGGAACGCTCCGGCTTCACGGAGAGCGGCGAGCAGGTGGGCATTGTCGGCATGGCTTCTTACGGCTATTCTCACAAATTCCCTGCCGTCGGCATTCACTTGCGCGGTGCTGTCGTGCAGGAGTATGTCGTGTTTTCTCAGCACCCACAGCAAAAGTGTGGACACAGTGGCGGGCTTCATCACCTCGCACAACAGGAAGTTCGCCTGAGACGGCATAACTTTCAGAAATCCCGATTTTCCGAGTTCCTCGCGCAGGTACTCCCTCTCTTTTCCCAAAGTCTCGCACGAGCGTGCGTAGCCGCTTTCGTACTTTCCGAGAATCTGCATGAAGAACTCTGCCACGGAATTTACGTTCCACAATCCCGAAGAAGCCTTTATCCTGCCAACAAGTTCGCTGTCGCCAGAACATAGTATCGCGAGGCGTATTCCGGCAATGCCATACGCCGCCATGCCTTTTACGACAACAATGTTGGGGTGGCGTTCAAGCACTCCGTCGTCAAGCACGGAGCATTCCGACGGCGCGTTGCAGAAGTCCGCCGCGCTTTCGTCCACCACCATGTGCATATTGTGTTCACCGCACCATTCAGCCAGGCGCAGTATATCCTTTTGTGGCATTACGCTTCCCGTTACAAGGTCGGGATTTGACAGCATAACGGTGTCGGCTCTGCGCAGGCGCAGAAATTCCATTATATCCTCCACAGAGTATGACAGGTCGGCATTTCGCGGCACATAAACATGGGAGTTGCTGTTGTTGGTGCGCCCGAAAACAGCCGGCAGCCGGCGCACGGTGCATACCATTCCGCCAAGTTCGCGGCGCAGCTTCTCCACAAGTTCGCAAACACCGTTTCCGGGAACTACGTATTCCTCCTTCACGTTCCAGCACTTGCTCGCGCACAGGCTGTTCACCTCCATTGCCGAAGGGCTTGAAGAAAGCAGCGTGCGGAAATTGGCTTCCAGTTCGTCGGTTATCCCCGAACCGGCAAAGAACACATTGGTCGGGGAACTGAAATCAAGCAGACGCGGAATGCGCCACAGGCCGCCGTGTCGCGCCGACAGTTTGCCGAAAATGTCCTCATCGCCGGCAAATATAAGCTCTGCGGTGTCGAGGTCGAGCTTGTCGTCAATCTCATACCATTTTCCGCCGTTCACGGGCAGGGCTTTCAGGCTGCTGCTGTTGAGGAAAGTTATTATGCTCAGCACATTCTCGTAGTATTCGTTGTTTCCCACCGCCTTGATGTACGCCTCGAGAAAAGGCACATACTTGTTGGTGGAAAACTCCTTTGAGAACTTGTATATGTTCACCGTTTTGTAGTAGGTGGCGGCATACTTGTAGTCAAAAGCCTTTTTCGGCACGAAATTCACAATGTTGCAGTCCTTGTCAATCTGCACCATCGTGCCGTCCATCCAAGGCTCGTATTTCGCCACAAGGGCGAGGTTCGGCTCCCTGTTCAAGGCAATGCCCTCAAGAAGCCCGTAGTCGAATATCAAATCGCTTTCCAGAAGCAGCGTGTCCTCCTGCTGCAGCTTGTCCTTCGCGAGCCACAGGGAGTAGATGTTGTTTGTGCGGCTGTAGTCGGGGTTGTCAACATACTCTATCCTCATTCCGCCGCGCTCCGTGCCGAGATGCCTCCGCAGGGCCTCGCCCTTGTAGCCCGTTACCACAACCAGACGGCTCACGCCCAAACGCAGAAGCTGCGCCACCACGCGGTCGATGAGCATTTCGCCGTTCACCCTGACCATGCACTTGGTGTTGTCCTTTGTAAATTCCTTGAGGCGTTTGCCCATTCCCGCTGCCAATATAAGAGCCTGCATCTGTAAAATAATTCGTTAGTGCGTTTGCGGTTTCAGTCCGCAAACCGGTGTAAATATCATGCAATGATACAAATTTTATTCCGATTATCCTGCAACGGCGGCAGTAAAATAATTGCTTTTTTCCAAACGCTCCGAAAACTATATGGGACATGGTTTCCCTCGTAACGAAAAGAGACGGAATGTTTCATCATATAACAGCATTGACAGGCGTTTTTGCGAGACTGGCAAACGCAGCGCAAATAAATTTCGGTTTCACGCTTTTTTGTATCTTTGCATACTCATATAACTATAAGGAAATGAAGATAGCTTTGATAGGATACGGCAAGATGGGGCGCATGATAGAGCAGATTGCCCTTGAGCGCGGACACGAGATTGTGTGCGTTGTTGATATCGACAACCGCAACGACATAAACAGCGACGCTTTCCGCAGTGCGGACGTGGCTATTGAGTTCACAGCCCCGGCATCGGCATACCAGAATGTGAAGGACGCTTTTGCGCAGGACGTGAAGGTGGTGTCGGGCAGCACGGGCTGGATGGACGAACACGGCGGGGAAATGAGGACGCTTTGCGAGAAGGAGGGGCGCACCCTGTTCTGGAGCAGCAACTTCAGCGTTGGCGTGGCGCTGTTCAACGCCCTTAACGCATATCTTGCAAGGCTGATGAACGGTCAGCCGTCATACGATGTGAGAATTGAGGAGACGCACCACATTCACAAGATTGACGCGCCCAGCGGTACGGCGATAACCCTGGCGGAGGGCGTGATAAAAAACCTTGACCGCAAAAACGGTTGGGAGAAAGGCGTGTTCACCGCTCCCGATGGCACTGTGAGCGGCACGGACAATGTTGCGCCCGACATAATCCCCATTGACAGCATACGCCGTGGCGAAGTGGCGGGAATACATTCCATTATATACGACAGCGATGCCGACTGCATAACGATCACCCACGATGCCCACAGTCGCAAGGGCTTTGCGCTCGGCGCAGTGCTTGCCGCCGAATATGCGGCAAACCATGAGGGCTTCCTCACAATGCACGACCTGTTTCCTTTCTAACACAGCAAGCCGATGAGCCAGGACAACAAGCAGCAGGAACAGAAAGTTAAAAAGCCAACGCCGCTGAAAGTGCGTGCCACGGTGTGCGCCCTGTGGCTGGTGTGCTATTTCGCGTTCCTGATATGGATTAAATGCTGGTGGGGAGTGATATTCGCCCCACTGATATTCGATGCATACATCACCAAGAAGGTGAAGTGGAACTGGTGGAAGAACATAAAGGACAAGAAAAAGCGCGGCGTAATGAGCTGGGTGGATGCCATTGTGTTCGCACTCGTCGCCGCGTATTTCATAAACAACTATTTCTTCCAGAACTACGTCATTCCCTCGTCCTCGTTGGAGAAGAGCCTGCTGACCGGCGACTATCTTCTTGTGAGCAAGATGAGTTACGGACCGAGAAAGCCTATGACGCCGCTGTCGATGCCTTTGGTGGCGAACGAAATGCCAATCACCGGCTCGAAAAGCTATATAGAATGGCCGCAATGGAAGTATGAGCGCGTGAAAGGGTTCGGAAAAATAAAGCTGAACGACATTGTGGTGTTCAACTACCCTTCGGGCGACACCGTGGCCCTTGCCCAGAGCCAGCAGGACTTTTACGGAATGTGCTATCAGGCGGGGCAGGAACTTTACCCTGTGGCTGGAATGGACTCCATGCCGTGGCAGGAGCAAATGGATGCTTTCGCAAAGCAGTACTCATACGGCCGCGAATACATAGTGGGGCATCCCGAAGAGTTCGGAAAGGTTATCAGCCGTCCCGTTGACCACAGGGAAAACTATGTGAAACGCTGCGTAGGGCTTCCGGGGCAGACTTTGCAGATAAAGAACAAGATTGTATATCTTGACGGCAAGCCCAACAAGGAACCCGACAATGTGCAATACGGCTATTTGGTTACATTCAAGGCCAACCTGCCCGAAGATTTGATACGCGAGCTTGGAATTACCAGGGAAGACCTTGAGGACGCGTCGGCATACAACCCCGCCACGCGCCAGATGCCGCTTACGCGCCACGCTCTCAATGTGCTGCGCTCGCGCCCAGACATTGTGGAATCGATAACCGAAGACCAGCCATATTCAAGGGGACTTTACCCGCTCGACATGGTGAAAAACTGGACGACACACGACTATGGGCCGGTGTGGATTCCCAAGCGCGGGGCTACAATCCGCCTGAACAAGGACAACTATGCAATATACGAACGCCCGATAAGGGTTTACGAAAACAACAGGCTGGAACTGCGCAACGGCAAGATATACATAAACGGAAAGCGGACCGACACCTACACCTTCAAGATGGACTACTATTGGATGATGGGCGACAACCGCGACCGCTCAGCCGACTCGCGCTTCTGGGGCTTCGTTCCCGAAGACCACATTGTGGGCAAACCCCTTCTGGTGTGGATTTCCCTCGACAAGGACTACGGACTGTTTGACGGCAAGATACGCTGGAACAGGTTCTTCCGCTGGGTTGACAACATAAAGTAGCAATACTAAAACAACGACAGTTTGCATATATCGGGCAGGACAAGGGAAATTTTGTGCACACTGGCTGTCTTTCTCGCAGCCTGTCTGGTTTTATGCCTCATAAGGCTGTTTGTTTTCGACCAATACACCGTTTCCTCCCAACGCCCCGCCGCCAGTTTCCGACAAGGCGACCGTCTGCTCGTGTCGAAAATGAGCTACGGTGTAAGGCTGCCGTTCACCGAATACACGAGCTGCCGCAGGCTTGGAGATGGGAAGCCGCAGCGCGGCGACTGGATGGCGTTCAATATGCCCGCCGCCAGTTCCGGGGACATTTCCGGGCGTGCCGTGTGCATAGCGCAATGCTTCGCCCTGCCGGGAGACACCGTTACGCTTACCAAAGACATGAAAGTGGGCAGAAGGCAAGGCAAAGGCTCGTTCCCCTTTGCCGTTCCCGCAAAGGGTCGCCGCGTTTACATCACAAAGTGGAACGCCCGCCTGATATGCAACACCATAAACCTTCACGAACCGTGCCACTGCGCCGAACTGAAAGGCGACACGCTTCTAATAGACGGGCACACCGCGCCGTATGTGGTGTTCACGCAAGATTACTACTGGGCTTATTCCGGACAGCAGGGAAACACCGAAGATTCGCGCTACTATGGTCTCGTGCCGCAAAGCCACTTGATAGGCAGGGTGATGCTGGTTCTCTGTTCCATAAAGCCCGACGAGCCTTTCTACCGCAGCTTCAGGTCTGACAGGTTTTTCAAAATTCCGCAAAACAACGGCAAATGAGAAGAAACGCCCTGCTGTCATCAGCCTATATGCCGCCTGTGCAATGGTTCACTAAACTCGCGGCATACCCCAAGGTCTATGTTGAGCAACACGACCATTACATAAAGCAGACATACCGCAACCGCTGCATCATAGCCACGCAAGCCGGGGTGCAGGCTCTTACAATTCCAGTCGCCTTGCCCTCCGGTAAATGCGCCATGCGCGATGTGAGAATTAGCGACCACGGAAACTGGCGGCACCTTCACTGGCTGTCGTTGGTGAGCGCATACGAAAACAGCCCTTTTTTCGAGTTTTATGCCGACGACCTGCGCCCTTTCTACGAAAGGAAGTATGAGTTTCTTATTGATTTCAATCAGGAGCTCACCGTCAGGCTGTGTGGGCTTTTGGATATGGAATACAGTGCGGTTTTGACAGGGGAGTACGCAAATGCCGAGGCTCTTGGGGCAGACGACTTCCGCGATGCCATAAACCCCAAGCATCCGGCAAAAGACCCGGACTTCATCCCGCAGGAATACTATCAGGTTTTTGCAGGGCGCAACGGCTTCAAGCCCAATTTGAGCATTGCCGATTTGCTTTTCAACGAAGGCCCGGAGGGGATTATCACCCTGCAAAAAAGCAGTGCGCAATTAGTTGAAGAATTGCGCCACCGTAGGGGCGTATGGCATACGCCCTTTACTCCACCGCATGAAACGCATCACAAACCGCCGCCGCTACATCGCAAATCCGCGCAATTCGGGCGTATGCCATACGCCCCTACAAGCGGTGCAATTTCCTTACAATTTGTTGCTGGGTGTTTGTGAGGCGTATGGCTTCGCGCAATTATCATATGTTTGTACGCTGTTGACTAATGGCTGTGTCCCGAAAGGCACGTACCGTTCTTTTTATGCAATGTCGGTTTTGCAAAATCCCTTTTTACGGTTCTCACACTCTTGGTTTTTCTGGAAAATGGCAAGAAAATGGGGCGAAAAGGCAAAATTTTGCAACTTTTTTGCCCATCATGAAATCATTTGCGTATCTTTGCACTGGTTAAAGACAGAAATGAACGAAAGATTCACATACTACGCTTTGACACGGTTGCTTTCCACAACCGCCACTACAGTCACTACCACAACCCTTCGGGGTTGAGGCATTTTTTGCGTTCCTACGCGGAACGCGCTTGCAGGAGCAAGCAAAACATAACCAAACAAACTTAAACAAACAAAGAGAGTGCGCCACATACACAATGTGCGTCTCTTGAAATGCGCCAAGGCGCGTCCGCACCGCCCCTATCCGGGGTTTGCGGACACAGGAACAATGCAAAAATGAAACATATCATTATTTTGGGTGACGGTATGGCTGACTGGAAAATAAAGGAACTCGGAAACAGAACACCGCTGCAATTTGCCGACACAACAAACATGGACAAGCTCGCCTCGATGGGGCGCACGGGAATGCTTAAAACCGTGCCCGACGGCTTCCATCCCGGAAGCGAAGTGGCAAACTCTGCCATTCTGGGATATGACCAAAGGAAAGTTTACGAGGGGCGTGGCCCTTTGGAGGCGGCAAGCATAGGCGTTGAACTCGGCGATGACGATTTCGCGCTCCGCTGCAACCTAATCTGCGTGGACGGTGAAAACATAAAGAACCATTCGGCGGGCAGGCTTGAAACCGAAGAGGGCGACGTGCTTATGAGATTTCTTCAGGAAAAGCTCGGCAGCGAAAGAATACATTTCTACACGGGAATACAATACCGCCACCTGCTCGTGATTAAAGGCGGAGACAAACACATAGAATGCGTGCCGCCGCACGATGTGCCAGGACAGCCGTTCATGCCGCTGCTTGTAAAGGGCACCGCGCCCGAGGGCGAGGAAACCGCAAGGCTTTTGAACAGCCTTATATTGAAATCGCAGGAACTTTTGAAAAGCCATCCGCTCAACCTGCGGCGGATAAGCGAGGGCAAAGACCCCGCCAACAGCATCTGGCCTTGGAGCGGTGGCTTCCGACCCAAGATGGAAACCTTGCAAGACGCTTTCCCGGGCAAAATCAACAGCGGGGCGGTCATTACGGCAGTTGACCTAATTCGCGGCATAGGCAAATACGCGGGGCTTGAGTGTATTGACGTGAAAGGCGCGACAGGGCTTGCCGACACCAACTACGAGGGAAAAGCCGCAGCAGCCGTAGAAGCCTTGAAGCGCACGGACTTCGTTTACCTGCACGTTGAGGCGAGCGACGAGGCGGGGCACGACGGCGACGTGGAACTCAAACTGAAAACAATCGAAAACCTTGACAAAAGGATTGTAGGTCCGGTGATGAATGCCGTAAAGGGCTTTGCCGAGCCGGTAGCCATAGCCGTGCTTCCCGACCACCCCACGCCGTGCAAGCACCGCACCCACACCAACGAGCCGGTGCCGTTCCTGATTTACTATCCCGGCATAAAGCCCGACAGCGTTGGGAAATTCGACGAGTTTTCCTGCAAAAACGGAAGCTACGGTCTGCTGATAGAGGACCAGTTCATAAAAGAGTTCATGAAACACTAAAGCAACAACACGATGAAATACTACAGCACCAATCATAAAGCCTCACCCATTGAACTGTCTGAAGCCGTAACTCGCGGACTTGCCCCCGACGGCGGGCTGTTCATGCCCGAAAGGATTGCCAAACTGCCGCAGGTTTTCTTTGACAACCTTGCCGACATGGGTTTTGCGGAAATGTCGCAGCGCGTGGCACGTGCGCTTTTCCCGGGAGTGAGTTCGGAGGTGATAAACCGCATAACAGCCGAAACACTCGCCTTCGACACTCCAATAAACAAAATAGAGGACAACATCTACGCTCTCGAACTTTTCCACGGCCCTACGCTGGCGTTCAAGGACGTGGGCGCAAGGTTCATGGCACGCCTCCTGGCGCATTTCGCAAAAAGCGACGGCAGGACGCTTAACGTTCTCGTGGCGACATCTGGCGACACGGGGTCGGCTGTTGCAAACGGATTTCTCGGCGTAGAGGGGATAAACGTGTATGTGCTATACCCCAAAGGCAAGGTGAGCCGTGTGCAGGAAAGCCAGTTCGCAACTCTTGGAAAAAACATCACGGCCATAGAGATTGACGGCACGTTTGACGACTGCCAGAGGCTCGTAAAACAGGCTTTTGTTGACAGCGAACTGAACGCCGCAATGCGCCTCACCTCGGCAAACTCCATAAACATAGCGCGACTGCTTCCGCAATCGTTTTACTACTTCCGCGCATTGGCGCAACTGAAAGCCCAAGGCGCGGACAGGAACGTGGTGGTGTGCGTGCCAAGCGGAAATTTCGGCAACATCACCGCAGGACTTATAGCAAAGCGCATGGGATTGGCCATAAGCCGCTTCATCGCCGCCAACAACGAAAACGACGTGTTCCTTGAATACCTGCAAACGGGCAAATACAGCCCACGCCCCTCGGTGCAGACTTACGCCAATGCCATGGACGTTGGCGCACCGAGCAACTTTGCAAGAATACTGGAACTGTACAACAACGATCACGACGCCATTGCCGCCGAAATATCAGGCTTCAAGGTTAGCGACGGGGAAATACTCGAAACAATAAAGGACGTTTACGAGCGCGATAACTACATCCCCGACCCTCATGGGGCTTGCGCCTACCGCGCACTCAAGTCCCTTATGAAGCCGGGCGAAACAGGAATATTCCTCGAAACCGCGCATCCTGCGAAATTCGGCGAGGTGATAATGAAAGCCATAGGCAGGGAAGCCGAAATGCCCGCACGCCTCAGAGATTTCCTGAAAGGCGAAAAGAAAAGTGAGGAACTGGGCAAGGATTTCACAACATTCAAGCAATTCCTGCTGGAACGGAAAAACAGGTAAACCGAAACGAAATTACTCTTCATACTTAATTATTGAGAGGGAGGACGGCGCAGGCGTGCGCATGGACCTCCCTCATTTTTTGCGGCACTTCACGGCAACCCCAACTGCCACCCGTCCATAAACGCGCCGGTCCAGTTTCCGCCGTTGCGCAATGCAATTCGGGATGTTTCCCACGCCACCAAAATGCCGCTTTCCCAAACACCCCGAAAACCACATAGGACATAAGAAAAACTATGTCCTATGTAGAAAAAACTACATAGGACGTAGGAAAAATTATATCAGACCTTTTTTCATCAGTTGCAAGCGTTTGAAAGACAAGCCGTTATACCGACTTCTTTCTACGCGGATATTCTTCTGAAAATCAGCACACTATGCAATTTTCGCGACATTTGCACTTTCGCAAGAAATTAAGGCGTGGCACAATATAGAATGGTACATTTCGCACAAACATTCGTACCACTTTCCATTCGAACCTGTGCACTATTTGTACTAGCAGGAAACACCCAAAGCCGCCTTTTATCTGTGAATTACAGCTTCGGAAATATCTTTGACCATACGCCTCAAGGCTTCTTCCGACGGCTTTGTTCCGTTTGCCCAACTTACCCGTATGCGGTAGGCGGT
>CAVCON010000085.1:0-10393 GCA_963603805.1 Oscillospiraceae bacterium | reverse complement strand
GGCGTGATGCCTCTTATCGCGTTTAGCACGGGGCGGCCTCGGAATGGAGCCCCGGTCCCATCTAAGAATGCAACACGCCTATGACGTGAGCATTGCATTAAAGATGGGGCAAGGAGGTTCGCATACGAGCCGCCTGTCACATATTATTTCCGTGCTTGTTATTCCAATTGAGTTTCCGAGGCTCTTGGCTAAACGCGAAATAATAGCGAATGCTTTGTTTTTTACCGAAAAATTAGCGGACAAGGCTTGCGCCAAGTCCGTTTCAAAGGTACAAAAAGTTTGTGTAACGCCCGCATTTTGCCGCAAAAAAACTCCGGCTGGTCGTTTCCTGCCGGAGTTTTTATTTGTGTCCGCGCCCTTGGGCGTGCGTGGTGTCTTAGTTTGCTGCCGTGAACTCTTCGAGAAACCTCACGTCGTTTTCGGAGAAAAGCCTCAGGTCATCAACCTTGTATTTCAGGTTGGCGATTCTCTCCACGCCCATTCCGAAAGCGTAGCCAGTGTATTCCTTGGAGTCTATGCCGTTTGCGTCGAGAACTGCGGGGTCAACCATTCCGCAGCCGAGTATTTCCACCCAACCAGTGTTCTTGCAGAACGAGCATCCCTTGCCGCCGCAAATGTCGCAGCTTATGTCCATTTCGGCAGAAGGCTCGGTAAACGGGAAGTATGACGGACGCAGACGGATTTTTGTCTCCGCCCCGAACATTTCGCGGGCGAATGTAAGCAGCACCTGCTTGAGGTCGGCAAACGAAACCTGCTTGTCGATGTAAAGTCCTTCCACCTGGTGGAAGAAACAGTGTGCACGTGCCGAAATGGCCTCGTTGCGGTAAACGCGCCCCGGGCATATAACCCTTATGGGTGGCTGGCTGTGCTCCATGACGCGGCTTTGCACGGAGCTTGTGTGGGTTCGCAGCAATATGTTGGGGCTTTCAACGAAGAATGTGTCCTGCATGTCGCGTGCAGGGTGGTCGGCGGGAAAGTTCATCGACGAGAACACGTGCCAGTCGTCCTCAACTTCCGGCCCTTGCGCAAGCACAAAGCCCATTCTGCCGAATATGTTTATTATTTCGTTCTCCACGAGCGTCAGCGGGTGGCGCGTGCCGAGCTTCACGGGCGATGCCGTGCGCGTCAGGTCTGTGTCGGCAGCCTTGTCCTCGGCAGTCGTGAGGCTTTCGCGCAGACTGTTGATTTTTTCCGTTGCCGCTTGTTTCAGAGCGTTAATCTTAATGCCAATCTCGCGCTTCTTGTCCGCCTGCACATTGCGGAACTCGTTCATAAGCTGGCTTATCTCGCCCTTTTTGCTCAAGTATTTTATGCGCAACGCCTCGATGTCTTTTGCATCCTTTGCGCTTAGCGTTTTAACTTCTTCGAGAATTTGTTGGATTTTCTCAATAATCATGATTTCCTATTCTTCAAAATTTGAAGCAAAGTTAGCCATTTTCTGCATAACAACAATCTGTTAATACGGATAAAAGGCTTATTTTTGCAAGTGAATAGCTAAAAGAAATGAATAAGTTATACCTTGGGCTGCTTTTGGCGGTGGCGGCGGTATCGTGCACAAACAACAAACCGGCGCAAACTGAACAGGAAATACAGACATCCACCGTGGACACTGCAAAAGCCAATGCCGACACCATTGGCATAGACTCTGCCGAAACCACACCGCCGGCGGCTGTTGACGAACTGTTTGCCGATTTCATATACTCTTATACCACAAACCGCAGCTTCCAGTACCGCAGAACGGATTTCCCGCTGAAAAAATACGAAAACGGGAAATTTGCCGGCATTATTAACCGCATAGACTGGAAGTTTGACAAATTGTATTACAAGCACAGTCTGCACATTATAATACTTGACGGCGAGAAGGAACTGAGCAACCTTATTTCCCTCAAGCCCGACACGGTGAGGGTGGAGTGGCTTCAGTTCAGCAGGAAAAGGTGCAAGCAATATGTTTTTGCGCGTGAAAACGGAAGCTGGCGCATGAACCGTATAAACTACTCCGCGATAAGCAAGCACCATGACGCAGACTTTTTGGCTTTCTACGAGAATTTCGCCACTGATTCCGTGTTCCAAAGCGAGCATCTTAACGAAACAATCGATTTCATAACCTTTGACGAGGACAACCACTACCAAAAAATCGAAGGGCTTATAGAGAGCGACCAATGGCCGGTGTTTCATCCCGAACTTCCTGCAAGCGACATTTTCAACATAGACTACGGTTTGGGGATGAAGAACGCCAATGTGCGCGTTGTTTCGGTCAGGGGCAATTCAAACGGAATGTCGAGTATGTTCAAGTTTGTAAGGCGCAATGGCACTTGGAAACTTGTGAAATTTGAAAACTGATGTTCACGGATGGATGTATATGAAAACTTTCCGCTTCTGCACCACAACACTTTTGCCATAGAGGCAAAGGCGGCAAGGTTTGTTGAATACTATTCCGTAAAGGAACTGAAAGAAGCCCTTGGGGATTTTGGCGGCAAGAAAGGCGGCATTTGGCGAAACCTGTTTGTTGGGCAGGGCAGCAACCTTTTGTTTAAGAGATGTTTTGTGGGGACTGTGTTTCACGGCAACATACGCGGTGTGAAGGTTGTGGCTGACGAAGGGGACAGTATGCTTGTGTCTGTTGGCGCGGGTATGCTTTGGGACGATTTCGTGGCGTGGTGTGTTGACAATAACCTGTATGGTGCGGAGAACCTTTCGCTAATTCCCGGCGAGGTGGGGGCTGCCGCCGTTCAGAATATAGGTGCTTACGGCTCGGAAGTCTCCGGGATAATCGAAAGCGTAGAAGCGTTGGACACTTGCAGCTTGGAGGAAAAAAAGTTTTCGGCGCAGGATTGCAGGTATTCATACCGCTACAGTTTTTTCAAGGATAATCCGGGAAAGTTCGCGGTTCATCATGTTGTGTTCCGTTTAAGCAGAACCTTTGTCCCGAACCTTGAATACAGGGCGTTGAAAAATGAGTTTGCAGGGCGTGCCGGCGGATTTGCGGCAAAGGATGTAAGGGATTTTGTTATCGGCATGAGAAAGTCCAAGCTCCCAGACCCGAAAATTCTTGGCAATGCCGGTTCGTTTTTCATGAACCCTGTGGTTTCTTGCGAAAGGTTTGCGGAGTTGCAGAAAGCCTTTCCCGACATACCGCACTTTGCAACGGACAAAGGAATTAAGATACCCGCAGCATGGCTCATACAGCAGTGTGGCTGGAAAGGCAGACGAATGGGAAATGCCGGGGTTTATGAAAAACAGCCGTTGGTGATAGTAAATCTTGGAGGCGCAACGGCGGATGAGATTGTAAGTCTTTCAAAGTGTGTGATTGACGATGTTTTGCGAAAGTTTGGCATAACGCTGAAACCCGAAGTTCAATTTGTGTAAAAGTTATATGTCATGGACGGAAACCAGAATGTAGGCAGGTCGAAAATAACCTTTCTTGGCACGGGGACATCCACAGGTGTGCCCCAATTGGGATGCGGTTGTGAGGTGTGCCGTTCCGCCGACCCGCGCAACAGGAGGATGCGGTGCTCGTCTCTTGTGGAGATTGGCGGGGCGAGGATTTTGATAGATTGCGGTCCTGATTTTTATTTTCAGATGCTCCACAGGCCGTTTGCGGCGTTCGATGCAGTTTTGCTTACTCACGAGCATTATGATCACGTGGGCGGACTTGACGATTTGCGCCCTTACAGCATTGACGTGGCAGAAAGGATATTTTGCAACCAAACCACGGCAAGGCACATTCGCGAAAGGTTGCCGTATTGTTTCGAGTCAACCGATGTGAAAAGGCTTCCGCATCTGGACATGAACGTGGTCAAACCTCACGAGACGTTTTATGTGAAAGACGTTCCTGTAACGCCGTTGCGTGTGTTTCATGGAAGAATGGAGATACTTGGCTACCGAATAGGGGGCTTGGCGTATATTACGGACATGAAGACAATCCCCGAGGAGGAACTAAAGTATATTGTCGGGGCGAAACTTCTCGTTGTGAACGCACTGCGCAAGAAAGTTCATCCCACCCACCAGTCAATAGGCGAGGCTATAGAGTTTGCCAAACAAACAGGAGTGCCGTCGGTTTATTTTATCCACATGAGCCACAAGGCAGGGCTTCACGCCGAAATGGAGAAAGGGCTTCCTGAGAATTTTCATGTTGCTTACGATGGACTCGAAGTGGTGTTTTGAACGCCGAAAGCAAATTGTATTGAAGGCGATGCGCTTTTGTGAAACTGCAATATTCAATAAACCAATAATTTACGCTTTTGTAGGGGTGTATGGCATACGCCCGAATTGCGCGGATTTGCGATGTAATGGCAGCGGTTTGTGGTGCGGTTCATGCGGTGACGAACAGGGCGCAAATGATATGTATTGCAAACGTATAAACGGTAGGTAATCAGAAAATTGCACCGCTTGTAGGGGCGTATTGCATACGCCCGAATTGCGCGGATTTGCGATGTAATGGCGGCGGTTTGTGGTGCGTTTCATGCGGTGGCATACAGGGCGTATGCAATACGCCCCTACAAATGGTGCAAACCCTCAACCGAACACCTTTCCCGAAACACCCCGAAAACTACATCGGATGTAGGAAAAACTATGTCCGATGTAGAAAAAATTATGTCTGATATAATTCAAACTACATCAGACCTTTTTTCGGCAGTTGCAAACCTCTGAAAAACAAATCGTTATGAAAGGAATCTTTTGTGTGGGTATTTCTGTGTAAGTCAGTGTGTTATGTGGTTTTGGCGGTATTTGTGCTTTCTGTGCTGGCAATCCGCTCGCGCTTGTCGGGTTATATAAGACGCAAGCAGTCCATTTCTTGATTTCTTATTCCGAACGGAAATAAAAAATAGGCTGCACCACAATCGCGGTGCAGCCTATTTGGTGTCATAAACCTTAGTAGGTTATCTTGATGTATTTCGTGCCGTGTGTCGGCAGGTAATAGTTCAAGTCTGAAGTGCTGATGTCCTTTTGTCTCCACAGGTCGCGCACGGATTTCAGGCTGTTTATGCCGAGTTTGCCGAAATATTTTTTGAGGTCAACATTTGCGTCCTCTTTTCCGAGGTTGAAAATGCCCACCGCATAACTTCCGTCATAAAGTTTGCGCTTCCATATCTGTATGTCTCCGTCAACGACTTCCGCCTTGGCCTGTTTTCCGAGGATGTCCTGGTTTACGGCTATCACTTCGTTGTTGCAGAGCAGCCGCTTTGTGAACTCGTCCATCTGTGCCACGTCGCAACCAATGAGAAGGTTTGAGGCGAGCAGCGACCAAAGGGTGATGTGCGTGTATTGTTCGTCAACAGTGAGGCGTGAGTCGCGCAGGTTTGCGCTCCATCCCACTTTGCCCACAATAAGCATATCCGGGTCGTTCCAATGTCCCGGCTGGGAGTAGGGGTACAGCTCCCTTTGCCTTACGAAACCTATGTCGTAGAGCGATTCCCATGTGTCGGTTATGTCGCCTGTGGTTCTCCATGAGTTTGCGTCCACGTATTCTCCCCAACGCCAAACATCAGCCATTCCGTACTGGCACAGGCTGTAGAAGATGTCGCGAGGCTGCTGGCGTAGGAACAGTTGCATTTTGAGATACGGGCGTATATACGACGGAGTGGTGTAGTCGCCGTTTTCACCGTGTCTTTTGCTGTATCCGCACCAGTCGTATTTAAGGTAGTCAACTCCCCAGCTGTTGTAGGTTTTGGCGTCTTGTTCCTCGTGGTCGATAGAGCCGAGATAGCCGCCGCAGGTTATGTGGCCCGGCGAGGAGTATATGCCGAATTTCAGACCGTGGGAGTGAAGCCAGTCGCCAAGGGCTTTCATGTCGGGGAACTTGTCGTTGGTGCCGATAGTGCCGTCGGCGTTGCGCTTTGCAGCCTCCCAAGCGTCGTCAACATTGATATAGGAGTAGCCATAGTCGGCGAGGCCTTTGTCGAGAATGGCCTGTGCGGAAGATATAACCTTTTCCTGCGAAACGCTCAAGCCCCAGCAGTTCCAGCTGTTCCATCCCATTGGCGGGGTGAGACCAATTTTGTCGCCTACGACTATCGCCATTTTCTTTTCGTCAGAGCCTTTGGCGTTTTGAACCTTGATGGTTATGTTGTATTCGCCCCTGTTTTTGATGCTTCCCGAGAGAATTCCGTTTTCAGCGTCAAGCTTTACGCCGGCGGGAAGATTTTCCACCGTAAACTTCATCGGTCTTACGCCCGAAGTGGGGATGCGGTAGATTACAGGCGAGCCGGGGCGCACGCCATAGCGCAGTGCGCAGTTTATAACAGGCTTTTCGGGTGCTTCGGGGGTGAGGATGTATCTGGGTACATAATAACCTTTGAGGGTTTTGCCCGAAGCTGCATCCTTGTATGTTATGCAATAGCGCGTAATGTTGTTTTCGTTCACGGGAAGGCTGATGGTGCGTGTGGATTTTCCTTTGACGGTTGTTTTCTGCTCGGAAACGTTTACCGTTTTGCCTGTTTCAAGGTCTTTCCTCTCGATGGTGAGAGTGCCTTTTTGGGCGGTTTTCGCCGAGTTGGAGAAATTGATTGCGCAGCATTCCTTGCCTTTCACTTCCTTATGCCCAACGGAGAACGTAAGGCAGTCCATGAGGTTCGGCACTACCACCATTGCCGGTCCGTCGGTCATGCCGCCGTCGCCGCTTTTGTTGTAAACGCGCACGGCTATCACATTTTCTGCGTCCCATTTGAGGATTTTGCTCGAAACCGGCACATCGTAGTTGCGCTCGTAATTCCACGCCGATTGGTAGCCCTTGGGGTCGTTGTCCATGCGCCCGGTTTTCCCGATGAGAACGCCGTTCAAATAAGTTTCGTCAACATCGTCGAATTTTCCGAGCTTGAATCTTACGGCTTCCTTGATGTTGGAGGAATTAAGCAGCGACTTGGGCAGCGTGAACCTTATTCTGTACCATGCAAAGGTGCGGTCTTTCGTAAGGTCCTTGCGGTTGAATTTCGGGGTTTGCCAGTCTTTGTCATCAAGCGTGGGGTTTTTCCACTCCATGCTGTCTCCGTGCTTGATTTTCGCCTTGTCTCCGATAGTTATTTGGGCTTTCGCGCAAACAGCGCAGCCGATGAAAATCGAAGCAATCAATAAAGTTTTTTTCATGCTATTATATTTTAATGAATTGTAAGTGTGCAAAAGTAAACGATTTTTGACAAATATACCTCAGTTCTGGATAAGAAATCATGAAAAACGAGGTTGTCCCATGTCCTCATGGCATATAAAATGCGGTTAAACCGTTGCCGAAGATACTGCAAAAACGCCCGAATTTCATAAAGTGTTGGTTTATTGAATAATAGCCGTTAGAGAACATTCTTTGTAACGAATTGCTTTTCAGACGTTTGTAAAGAGCGAAAAAAGGTCTGATGTAGAAAAAATTATGTCTGATATAATTTTTTCTACATAGGACATAGTTTTTCTCATGTCCCATGTAGTTTTCGGGGTGTTTGTGAAAGGGAAATTAATTTTGGTTTTGCGCGATTTGTAGGGGCGTATTGCATACGCCCTGTACGCTACCGCCATGGAACGAAAGGCAATAAAAAAGGCAGTGCAATAGTCCTGCACTGCCTTTTGTGGTAAATGGTTTTTATCTTCCGAAAGAGCGTGTCCGCGTGTTGCCGCCTCCCGAATTGCCACTGCTGTTCCGGCTCGGCGAGGTGCTTCTTACGCTCGGCGATGTGTTGCGGCTTGGGCTGGAAGCCGGTGCGCTTTGTGCATTGTTGCGCGAGTTTGACGAGGAACTGCGTATTCTGTCGGAGAACGACCTTCCGCCATTGTTGCCGCTCGTTTCTTTGCGTGTGCCAAAACGGTTTGGCGTGGAATTGCTGTTGCGCTCGTAGGATTTGTTGTTGCCGTAGTTGCTGCGGGTGTTGTTGCCCGAAGTCCTTATATTGCCAGTGTTGGAATTGTCCCTGCGGTTGTAAACAAACCTGCTGTTGTCCTCGCGCCTGTTGTTGTCGGCCTTCAGATTATTGTTGCCAGGAGATTTTGTGTTGCTGTTGAAGCGGTTTTCGTTCCTGTCGGTGGCGGGGCTGGAGTTGTCTTTCCTGCCGCCGTTTTCAATCTTGTCGCGGAAGTTGCCTCCGTTGCCGTAAATGCGTCCGTTGTCGCGCCCGCTATTGTTTTTTCTGTTGTCAAAGCGGTTGTTGTCCCTGCGGTCGTCTCTTGGCTTTACCATCATGTCCTTGTCAAAATCGGGACCGGGTTTGCGCAAATTGTCCCTGCGTCCGTAGTTTTCGCCGTTGTAGCGCGGTGCGTCAAACCTCTCGCCGTTGCGGAAGTAATAGCCGTGCCCCCTGTCGCCGTAACGTTCGCGCATTCCGCCGTTGGCACTGAAAGTCATGTGGCGGTAAGGACTGTGCTTCGGACGCTTGCGCCAGCTAACCCCGCGATATACGTTGTAGATTACCGGGCGGTTGAAATAGTAGAACCCACGGTCGTAGTAGTCGTATGTGGTCATTATGCATATTCCCGAACGCCAAACCAACGGGCGGTAGAAATATGAAATGCCCGTAAAACGACTGAACTGCCAGTCAAACAACACGTAGCCCAAGTCCTGGTTGCGGTAGCGCCAGTACAGACCGTCAATGTCGCTCGCGTAGTTTACGTTCAGGAAGTAGTTGAGGTTTATTTCATACGCCTTGTCATACTGCTCGGGTGTAAGGTTCAGCTCGTAAGCCATCTTGTCCGTGAGATACCAGGCGCGGTTACGTGATTCTTCGTAGCTCAGTGCGGAAACGCTTGCCGTTGCAAACAGTATTCCTACCAATGTAAGCATTAACTTTTTCATGGCTTTCTTTTTTATAGGTGCAACATGTTATTTTCTCAATGACAAATATGCGGAATAAACAGTTTCCCTCCAAATAAAATCAGCTAAATGTTGTGCAAAATGCTTTACAAACGGAAAAAGTTGCACAGCATAGGCTTTTTCATGCACAAAAAGCAATAGTTTTGGATGGCGGGCGTTATAAAACTGACAAAACCATAGGCGGAAATTTTCCTATGCAGTGGCTCGACAGAATAAAGCGCGTTAAGATTGCCCTGGTCGTTGCGGCTTTTCTTATAGCAATGGCCTCGCTGGCAGTTTCCCATTTCCTTGTAAAGGATATGGAAAAGGAGGAGTATGCCCGCATGGAGATTTGGGCGGAGGCTATGCGCTCGCTCAACCGCGCCGATGAGACAACCGACCTCGGACTTGTGCTTAAAGTGATAAACGGAAACAACACTATTCCGGTTATAGTGCTCAACTCCGAGGGCAATCCGGAAATGTCGAGAAACGTGAAGCTGCCCAAAGGCGAACTGAAGGATTCCGTAAACACGCTGCGGCGTTATGCCGAAAAATGGAAGGCTGCGGGCAATTCGGTGAGGATAAGTGCGGCGAGCGGGGGCTATCCCATAAGCAGGGCGATTGGCTATCTCGACATTTGCTACGACCGCAGTTCAATGCTCAACCGTCTTGCCGTCTATCCGTTCGTGCAGCTTGGCGTTGTGCTCGTCTTTGCCGTTGTTGCCATATTCGCCCTTATGAGCTCCAAGCGTGCGGAGCAGAACAAGGTGTGGGTGGGACTTTCCAAGGAGACGGCCCACCAGCTCGGCACCCCCATATCATCGCTTATGGCCTGGACTGAAATTCTGAAGGAGACTTATTCCGACAGCCCGCTCATTCCCGAAATGGAGAAGGACGTGAAGCGGCTGCAACTGATAGCTGAGAGGTTTTCCAAAATAGGCTCCGTGCCGGAACTTGAAACGCATAATATTGTGGCGGCCCTCGACAGGGCTGTTGACTATATGTCGCGCCGGGCCTCAAACCATATTGAGGTGGTTAAGAAATACACACGCGAGAATATAAATGTAAGGATGAACTCGGCGTTGTTTGAGTGGGTGATAGAGAACCTGTCGAAAAACGCGATGGATGCCATGGAGGGAAACGGCGTGCTTGCATTCGAGGTCAACGATGTGCCGGGAAAGGTGCTGATTGACGTTAGTGACACAGGCAAGGGAATACCGCACAAAAACTTCAACTCGGTGTTCATGCCGGGATACACTACAAAGAAAAGAGGGTGGGGGCTTGGGCTTTCGCTCGCAAAGCGCATTATAGAGGAATATCACCACGGTAGGATTTATGTGTTGTCCTCCGAAATAGGCAAGGGCACGGTGTTCCGCATCGAAATGCCCAAGCTGTCCTAAAGCATTTGTTGCAGGTATTTGCGAGTGCGGTCCAATACTATTGGGTATGAGATGTTGTAATGTGTTGTAAATTTCATCAAGTTAGGTAATTGTGCCTCCGTAGGGGCGTATTGCATACGCCCTGAATTGCGCGGATTTTGCGGTGGTTGCCATTGCGATTCGGGCGGTGGCGTGCAGGGCGTATGCAATACGCCCCTACATATATACCGTTGCAATCAACAAGCAACAT
>CAVCON010000084.1:9814-10662 GCA_963603805.1 Oscillospiraceae bacterium | reverse complement strand
GTTTTGCGGAAATTGTAGGGGCGTATTGCATACGCCCTGTATGCCACCGCGTGAAGCACATTGCAAATCACCTGCACAACATCGTAAAACTATCGCAATTCAGGGCGTATGCCATACGCCCCTACGTAGGCGCAATTCGTTGATAAATATTACGGTATGCGCTTGTTCGTGCATTGCGTTTTTATTTCACGTCGTAAATTCGTTTGTATATGTCAATGCCCAAGCCTCCTTGTTCATATACTAACCGACATTCCTTTTTGCCTTTCAGCTTTTTTATGTTGTCTTTGTTTTCAAAATCCGTCGTGCTGCCGTCGTCGAACCTTACGGTTATTTTCTCTTCCTCTGTCTGCGGAAGTATTGTCGCTGTTTTTAGCGTATCACCTTTTGAAAACAGAATGTTAGCTCCAAGCACGGCACATACCGTTGCACAGACAATTAAAATGCTTTTGCCTATATGATGTTCGAATGAGTGCTGAAATTTTGTGAAGCCGGAAAAAGGCGTGTCTGCTGGTTTTATAATGCTGATAATTGCAGTCAGCACAATAGCAGCTATTGCTGCATATAGCGGGCTTATCCAGCAGTCAGTGTAGAACATCAGTTTTAAGGCACCAAGGTACAAAGCCGCTCCTGCAATTAGCAGAATTATGCCTCCGAGACAAGACGCGTTTTGCTTTATGGCTTGCGACTTGCTTGTTTTGGCTTGTACGCAGAAATCTTCGCCGTTGATGATGCCGTGTGGGGCAATGCGCTTCGGGCGCGGCATATACTGATTGGAGATGCCCGGATTTTCCTTGAGACATATTGGGTGTGAATAAGAATCATCGCTTTCCGTATTTTCAGGAAGCTTC
>CAVCON010000084.1:8769-9804 GCA_963603805.1 Oscillospiraceae bacterium | reverse complement strand
AGCTTTTCCCATTTTGGGACGTGAACTCAAAATCGTAGTCCTTGTTCACCGTAACGCAGATGTCATCAGAAACTTTGCAACTTCCCTCTGTAAGACCGCCGTCAAACACACCATAAACACTTGCAATAGGGTTGTTGGTGTCGTCTTCAACGCACGAAGCGGCGATGTGTATGCGTGAAAGCGTTTCAAGGTAATTGTACAATATTCTGATACCGCCGGGAAATGTAACGGCGTATGTGTATTTTTCGCCAGTAGGGCAAAGGCGCATTTTAAGGCTGAAACCTTGTCCGCTTGCCTGTTGGACTGCATTTTCCAATATTTCGGTCGCCATTGTTTGTGTGGCGTTTTTGATTACAATTACAGGTGGGCGCATAAGTGAATATAATGGTATAAATCCGTGCAAATGTAAAATAAAAAGCCGGACTGTGTGAGTATTTTATTACATTTGTAATGTAAAAGCGTTGTCCCATTAGGGAAAACGCTTCTGTTTGGCAGAAAATACAAAGATATAATTCAAAAATATGAAACGAACAATTATTATGCTTGCGGCTTTCATACCGTTTGCCATTGCAACGGTAAAGGCCGATGACGTTTTCAAGCAGGACCGCAGCCGCTGGCTTGAAATTGCGGAGCGGTCGAAACCAAAGCTCCATAAGACAGTGGTGTACCCCAAGAGTGTTGTAAAGGCTGTAAAGGACGCTTCGGCGTTTCAAGGGTGGAGGTATGAACCAGCAGGAAAGCCCGAGGATGTTTTCAAAAGCAATTTCAGACAGGTGAGAAGCGTTACCTTTGATCTCGGGCGGCACGCAGTGGGCTACCTGTCATTGCATTTCAAGACACTTACAAATTGCCAGGATGCCCCGATAAGGGTGAGGGTGTTTTGTGGGGAGTTGCCAGCAGAACTGAATACGCCTATGCCTGAGAAATGGACAGCGGGGTTGAGCCGTGCATGGATGCAGGACGAAATTTTGACCGTAGAGCAGATGGATACGACCGTTACTCTTGCAAGGCGCGTGGCTTGCCGGTATGTAAAGG
>CAVCON010000084.1:0-8759 GCA_963603805.1 Oscillospiraceae bacterium | reverse complement strand
TGCTTGCAGAGTCTTACGGCTTTGACTTTGCGCTTGACGGTTTGTCGTTTGCGGCGGAGACATCTGCGCAGACCGACCGAATGGAACTGGCGGAAACTTGTCCGCCCGAAATACGCAGAATACGCGAAGTGGCGGTGAACACCTTGCAGGAGTGCATGCAGACTGTTTATGAGGACGGGCCAAAGCGCGACCGCCGTTTGTGGCTGGGAGATCTTTATTTGGAGTCGCTTGCCAATATGTATTCTTTCCAGACTCATGAACTGACCAAACGTTGCCTGTATCTGTTTGCCGGACTTTCTGCCGAAAACGGTATTATATACGCCAACAGCTTTGAAACACCAAAACCGCATCCGCAATACGCCTGCTATTTGCTGCCGTATAACTTGCTGTTCATATCAACGTTGCTTGAGTATGTGAACGCCACAGGAGACACGGCTACAGGTAAGGATTTGTGGAAAGTGGGGAAGAGGCAGCTTGATGACGCTATGGAATACGTTGATGCAAACGGGATGTTCAACACATCCCACCGCCCCACGTGGCTGTTTTTTGACTGGCGCGACGGTTTGGACGTGAATGTTTGTATGCAGGGCGCAATGATTTTTGCATTAAACCAAATGGCGGAACTTACGCAACGTCTTGGCATAAAAGAGGACATTGGAAAGTGGAAAAGGCTTGAGAACAAGATGAAGGCGTATGCCTTGAAGAATATGTACAGTCCCACGCGAAGGGTATTCCTTTCGGGCAAGGACAATCAATTTTCTGTTCTCAGCCAAGTTTGGATGATAAAGGCCGGTGTGGTGTCGGGCAAGAAGGCGCAGACGGCACTTCGCGCCGCTTTGTCTTCTGCGGAATCCGTAAAGCCGGGTACACCATACGCCACTCACTATGTTATTGACGCAATGCTTATAAGCGGAATGAAGAAAGAGGCGCGGCAGTATATGATAGATTATTGGGGAGGAATGGTAAAGAAAGGATCTGATACGTTTTGGGAGGCTTACGACCCCAACGATGACTTTATCTCTCCTTACAGATTTTCACCGCTGAACAGTGCTTGTCATGCGTGGAGTTGCACTCCGGTTTATTTCATTCACAAATACCCGGAAATCTTTCAAAGGGTGGACTGAAATGGTGTATGATAAAAACAAAATGCGGCTTGGAAATTTCCAAGCCGCATTTGTTTTGTATGCAAGCAGGCTTTATTTTGACAAGTTCGCTATTGTTGCAATCATTGTGGCGATTGATGCGAGACCAGTTCCTATGGACAGCCATTGTGCTATGCCGTTTCCGTTGGATTTAGGCTTGCTTGGCACAACAATTTCACATCCGGGTTCGGGCTTTACACCGTTTCCTGCTTTGGCAACCATGCCGTTCATATATACTATGTATGTATGGCTTTTCTTTGAGCGCATTCCATATCCGCCGGCTTGGTTCACATATTTTTTGATGCTGTTTCCTTTGTGGTAGGGAACGGTGTTAGGATACATCACATTGCCGGAAATTCTGACGGTGTTTGTATATTGCGGAATCTGAAGTTGGTCGCCTTCGCGCAAAACGATGTCATATTCGCTTCCGGGGTTTGCAAGAGCCTTGTCAAGTTCAATGCCGACGCTGTATGTGTCGCCAAGCTGCACCTTGGCAAGTGATATGGAGTCCTCGCCTGTGGCAGACTGCTGCGCCACTTTGAGGACGGATTCCATACGTGCTCGTTCCGCGCTGTTCATTCTCCTTTCAAGTCGTGCGCCACGCACATATCCCATTTTTGTTACGCCCCCGGCTTTTTTCACGAGGTCGCTAAGGCGTTCTGTCTTCTTTGCCAAAGTGTAAACTCCGCGATAGGTGATTTCGCCGTCAATGTAAACATTTTGCTGTGCATTGTATTCCGGGCTTATTCTGACGTAAACCTCATCGTAAGGCTTGAGTTTGAACGAACTGTCGCCGTCTATCACAAAACCGTCTTTCAGCGAGAAAGTGAACGTTTGTGCCAGTAGTTCGCTGCTTTGTGTTGAAGCCGGGTTGTTTATGCGGCGCGAAACGTCAATCTTTGCCGTCGAGGCATTGTCTTTAAGTCCGCCGGCTTGGAGTATGAAATCTTCCAGTGTCTCGTTTTCCGCGTATTCGTAAGTGCCTGGATAGAACACTTCGCCGAAGATGGAAATCTTGCGGTCCTTGGTGCGGTCTTTTGTTGACGGCACAAAGAGTACATCGCCGTTTCTCAAGGGAATGTCGGCAACCTTTCCGCTCAAAATCCCTTCAATATCCACGCTTTTCGCCTCAAGTGTGCGGTTTTCTTTAAGTCGGTGCAAAACGGCGTGGGTCTTGAAAGCGTCCTCGGTAACTCCCGAAGCGGCTTCAATAAGCTGTTTCACAGTGTTTATGTTGCTCCCCACGTTGTACATACCGGGACGGAACACCGCGCCTTTGGCTTCAACCATGTTAGAGTAGCGGTTTATCACGCTGTCAACTGTTATGGAGTCGGCATCTGCAAGCCGGAATTCATTGGTCTCAAACTCGTTTACATTGAAAACGGAATATTCCGCCCCATCCTTGCGCATAACCCTCACGGATTTCTTGTATGCGTCTCCCGTGAAGCCGCCGGAATATCTGAGAAGCGAGGCAAGACTTTCGTTTTGCTTCATCTCGTAGTACATGGGGCGTTTCACCTTGCCGCTAATGTTCACAATGCAGTCGTAAGGGCCGACAACAATAACATCGCCGTCGTTCATGCGGATGTTTCCGCTCATCTTGCCATTGAGGATGTAGTCGTAAATGTCCACGTTACTTATTAGTTTGCCCTTGCGGTAAACCTTGATGTCGCGAAGTGTGCCGATGTCGCTTATTCCTCCCGCCATATAGAGGGCGTGGAATACAGAGGCGAAAGCGGAAAGGGTGTACGTTCCCGGTGCTTTCACTTCGCCCATCACATTTACAGTTATTGTTCTGCTTTGCCCCAAGGTCATCTTTATTTTCGATGAGCGGTAGCGGCTGCCGAGCTTTGAGCGTATCACGGCGTTAGCCTTGGAAACGCTAAGTCCACCGATTTCAATAGGACCAAAGCCATCTATCGTAACAGTTCCGTCAGGCGACACCTCTTGTGTGAGCGATTTTTGCGAAGCCCCCCAAATGTCGATAATCACATTGTCGCCAGGACCGACCACATAGTTTTGCGGGGTGGCGATATTCATGTTTGGCTCAAAACTAAGCAACTTGTTGTTGAAAATGTCCCGTCCGAACACCCTTTTGCGGTATTTTGCAAGCCGCTCTTCCACAAGAATGTCAATGCTGTCGGGATATAGCTTACCTAACTCCGCTGTCATTTCAACAAATTCGGGGTCGTTGTCGTCGTAGGTGTGCTCGTAGGCGATGCCGTTTGTGTTGTAGGACTGCTTGCGTCCGTTTGTCATCAGTTCGCCGTCATCATCTGCCTCGCCCTTTTTGCCTGTCTTGTTTTTTTTGCGCAAACGGCTTTTTGCGTAAGTGGAGTTCCCCAAATCCTTGGCGTTCATTACGTCCTCGCTTTCCTGCATACGTTTTTGTATGGAGCGTATCTGGTCTATTTTCACGCCTCTTTGCATAAGGTGCGTTACTATCTGCGAGCGGGGAGTGCCACGCTCCTGTTCACGTACTACGTAGTCGATTATTTGCTTGTCGGTCATCCCGCTCTGCGCCATAAGGTTTATGGCGGAGGTCAGGGAGAATATGGCCAATAAAAAGAAAACCTTTTTCATTACAGGGTGTATGGTATTTGTACGGCTTTGCAAAGCCTTGTTAGTATGACTTTATAACGCGTAAAAGCCTTAATTGTTGTTCAATTGCGCGAGGGTTTCAAAAAATAAAGCCCGCAACTGCGGAACAAACCGCAGCCCGGACTTTGTGTTGTCGTTTTGTGTTATTCTTCGTTGCCCTCGCCGCCGTCCATCGCGTCTTCAGCTTTGGGGTTGCCGCGCAGGAACTCCACGACCTTGTTCTCCACGTCCTGCCTGAACTCCGGATTGTCTTTCAGAAGGTTTACGACAGAATCGCGCCCCTGCCCGATTTTTGTGTCACCGTAGCTGAACCACGAGCCGCTCTTTTTTATGATGTCGTTGTCTATAGCCACATCTATTATTTCGCCAATGCGCGATATTCCTTCGCCGAAAATCATGTCGAACTTGCACACACGGAACGGTGGGGCAACCTTGTTTTTCACGATTTTCACGCGCACTTTATTGCCATATACCTTGTCGCCTGTTTTCAGGGCTTCTGACTTGCGTATGTCAAGGCGCACCGAAGCGTAGAATTTGAGGGCGTTTCCGCCTGTGGTGGTTTCGGGGTTGCCATACATGACACCGATTTTCTCGCGCAGCTGGTTGATGAAAATGCAGGTGGTCTTGGTTTTGCTGATTACGGATGTGAGCTTTCGCAGAGCCTGACTCATGAGCCTTGCCTGCAATCCCACCTTGTTTTCACCCATTACGCCCTCGATTTCTGCCTTGGGGGTGAGTGCGGCAACAGAGTCGATTACAATGAGGTCGATGGCAGCCGAACGTATCAGCTGGTCGGCTATGTCAAGTGCCTGTTCACCGTTGTCGGGCTGGGAAACGAGCAGGTCGTCAACGTTCACGCCGAGTTTTGCGGCGTAAAAGCGGTCAAAGGCGTGCTCTGCATCAATGAAGGCCGCTATTCCGCCTTGCTTTTGTGTCTCGGCAATGGCGTGTATGGCGAGTGTTGTCTTGCCAGAACTTTCAGGACCGAAAATCTCCACTATTCTGCCACGTGGATAGCCGCCCACTCCCAGTGCGGCATCAAGCAGAATACTTCCACTCGGGATTACTTCAACTTTTTCTGTCTGTTCGTCTCCAAGGCGCATAATAGTGCCTTTGCCGAAGTCTTTTTCTATCTTGGCCATGGCTGCGTGCAGTGCTTTCAGCTTTTCAGAGTTTGCAGCGGGCGTTTCTTCGTTATTCTTCTTCACCATGATATTGGGGCTGTTCAGCCTGATATGTGTTGTTTGTTAATTGTACAAAGTTAAGAATAAAATCATAAAGTCCGTTTCTTTCCTGTATTTTTTGAACATCGGCGCAGAATATTTTCAAGGGAATTTGGAGTGCGAAAAACTATATGCTGAAAACGCAAAAATTATGTCTGATGTATTTTTTTCTACGTCAGACATAATTCAAACTACATCGGACGTAGTTTTTCGTATATGTAACAGCCGAAAACACAGAACTTTATTCGGAAAGTTCGGAATAAGGGCTGATTGGTGAAATTCAATGACTTATAACTTTATGAAAAAAGCGGCGGTTGCGCTCCGAAAAAACGGAAACAGCAACCGCCGCACGACACAGAAATATTACGATAGAGTAATGTGTTGAATTGGTTTTTAGCGTATGAAGAGCAGTTCGCGATATTTGGGAAGCTCCCACATCTTGTCGCTCACGATGAGTTCGAGTTTGTCGATGTGATAACGGATGTCGTCAAACATCGGTACAACCGTGTCGTGGTATGCCACAGCCTTTTCGCGGTTGTCCTCAATGCGGTTTGCCACTTTGCGCGCCTCAATCATTGCGTGAACCTTGTCTTCAATATAGGCCGTATGTTTTGAAATCTTGTCTATAAGCTCGAGGTCTTTCTTGGAGTCTTCCGTGTAGCGGTCTGCCGGCAGAATTTGCTTGAGCTTGAAGGCGTTGTCAACGAGCTGTGTCTGATACTGTGTTGCAACAGGGATTATCATGCTCATTGCAAGGTCTCCGAGCACGCGGCTTTCTATTTGCACTTTCTTGGTGTATGTTTCCCATTTCACCTCGTTGCGTGCCTCGAGTTCCTTCTTGGTCATGACACCTGTGCTTTCGAACATCTTGACAGAAGATTCTGACAGATAGTTGTCGTAGATTACGGGTACAGAGCTTTCGCAGTCCAGACCACGGCGTTTTGCCTCTTCAACCCATTCGTCGCTGTAACCGTTGCCCTCAAAATGGATGGCCTTGGTCTCTTTGATGATTTCCTTGAGTTCTTCGAGAATTGCGGCGTTCTTCTCCTCGCCTTTGGCAATGCGTGCGTCAACGGCGGTCTTGAAGTTCTGCAACTGCTCTGCCACGGCGGTGTTGAGCACAATCATGGCTGCGGCGCAGTTGGCCTGTGAACCTACGGCGCGGAACTCAAAACGGTTTCCTGTAAAGGCGAACGGTGAGGTTCTGTTACGGTCTGTATTGTCAACAAGAAGCTCGGGAATGCTCGGAATGTCCATTTTCATGCCGTGCTTCTTACTGAAATTGGTCATGTCTTCGGTGTCGCTCTTTTCTATGTGGTCGAGAATACTGGTGAGCTGTGCGCCGATGAACGATGAGATTATTGCGGGAGGTGCCTCGTTTGCGCCGAGACGGTGGGCGTTCGATGCGCTCGAAATGCTTGCCTTGAGTAGTCCGTTGTGGTGGTAAACCGCAGCCAGCGTGTTTACGATGAATGTTACGAAACGCAGGTTGTCAATGTCTGTTTTTCCCGGCGACATAAGCCCGATGCCCGTGTCTGTTCCGAGCGACCAGTTGTTGTGCTTGCCACTGCCGTTTATTCCCTTGAAAGGCTTTTCGTGAAGCAACACGCGGAAACCGTGGCGGCGGGCGATGTTGCGTATCAAAGCCATGATAAGCATATTGTGGTCGTTGGCAAGATTGCACTCTTCAAAAACAGGGGCAAGCTCAAACTGGTTGGGGGCAACCTCGTTATGGCGTGTCTTGACAGGAATTCCAAGTTTCAGGGCCTCTATCTCGAGTTCTTTCATGAACTGTACGACACGTGGGGGGATTGCGCCGAAGTAGTGGTCTTCCAACTGCTGGTTCTTTGAACTTTCATGCCCCATCAAAGTGCGGCCCGTAAGAAGAAGGTCGGGACGCGCTGCATACAGGCCTTCATCAACAAGGAAGTATTCCTGCTCCCAGCCGAGATAGGAATAGACTTTCTTGACATCGCGGTTGAAATAATGGCAAACGTCAACCGCAGCTTTGTTTACTGCACGCAGGGCTTTGAGCAACGGTGCCTTGTAGTCAAGGCATTCGCCCGTGTATGCAACAAAAATGGTGGGAATGTAAAGAGTGTCGTCAACAATGAAAGCGGGAGACGAAGGATCCCATGCCGAATATCCGCGTGCCTCGAATGTGTTGCGGATGCCTCCGCTTGGGAATGACGAGGCATCGGGCTCCTGCTGAACGAGAAGCTTGCCAGTGAATTCTTCAATCACGCCTCCGCGTCCGTCTGGCTCGACAAAGGCATCGTGTTTCTCGGCAGTGCCTTCGGTGAGCGGAGAGAACCAATGGGTGTAGTGTGTGGCTTTCATCTCTATAGCCCAGCGTTTCATGCCTTCTGCAACAGCATCGGCTATTGAACGCTCAAGAACGCCTCCGTTTTCAATGGTGTCGGTGAGCTTGCGGAACACATCCTTGGGAAGATAGCGGCGCATTTTCTCCTTGTTGAACACATTCTTTCCGAAATATTCGGAAGGACGTTCCGCAGGTTGTGCAACTGCTACCGGCTTTTTGCTGAAAGCCTCTTCTACTACTTTGAATCTCAATGTTGACATAATCTTGTAGTTTTATGAGTTTGGTTATGTTTTTTATTTCTCCTTTAGGTATTTGTCTATCTTGCCGGCGATCTCACGCCCCGAAGCCATGGCTTTAACAACAAGCGTTGCGCCGTTTTTTGCGTCTCCGGCAACGAAAACGTTTTCCGGGAATTTTTGTTCGGGATTGCGCAAAAAGCCCATTGCAAGAAGCACCATGTCGGTTTTGAAAATTTCTTTTTTCCCGGTGGGAATCATTTGCGGGCGGCTTTCGTATGTGGGCTTTGACCATTCGATTTTTTCAAGTTCCGCAGCCTCCACGTGCCCATCTTTGCCCATGAAACAGTTTGTATTTATAAGCCAACGCCGCGTGCAGCCTTCTTCGTGCGAGGAAGTGGTTTTGAAGATTCTTGGCCATTCCGGCCATGGGGTCGCGGGATTGAAGTCAACTGGCGGCTTGGGCATTATTTCAATTTGTGTAACGCTTTTTGCCCCTTGGCGGATGCAAGTTCCTATGCAGTCGGAACCCGTGTCTCCGCCACCAATGACAAGAACATTTTTGCCTTTGGCGTTCACCAGTTCTTCTGCCGGGAAATTCGCGCCAGCGAGAATGCGGTTTTGCTGCGAAAGCAGCTCAAGGGCAAAATATACGCCTTTCAGTTCGCGCCCTGGAACTTTCAAATCTCTTGGGGTGGGCGTGCCTATGCAGAGACAGTAGGCATCGAAGCCTTCGGGGAGGCGTTCCGGATTTATTTCAGCATTCATCACGAAATGTATGCCTTCGGCTTCGAGTATTTTCATGCGGCGGTCTATGACGGCTTTGTCAAGTTTGAAATTTGGGATGCCGTATCTCAAAAGCCCTCCCGCAGATTCGTTTTTGTCGAAAAGCGTAACATCATAGCCTTTTCGGTTCAGGCGGTTTGCACAAACCAGACCCGCAGGTCCTGCGCCTACAACGGCAACGCTTTTACCGTTCCGCTCAATTTTCTTTGGCTCTATGTAGTTCTCGCGAAAAGCAGCCTCTATAATGGCGGCTTCGTTTTCCCTGACGGTAACAGGTTCGTGGCATGAAAGGTTAAGCACGCAACTCTTTTCGCAGAGAGCGGGGCATACCCTTCCTGTGAACTCCGGGAAATCGCAAGTTTCGGACAATATTTCATACGCGTCCTTCCATTTCCCTTTGTATAAAGCGTCTTGCCATTCCGGCTGACGGTTGCCAAGCGGACAAGCC
>CAVCON010000083.1:0-10850 GCA_963603805.1 Oscillospiraceae bacterium | reverse complement strand
ATTACAAATCGGCGCAATTCAGGGCGTATGCAATACGCCCCTACAAGCGGTGCAATTTCCTGACTAATTGGCTTTTGCGCATTTGCAACGTATATTGCACACGCCCTGTACACCACCGCATGAACCGCATTGCAAACCGCCGTCGCGACATCACAAATCCACGCAATTCTGGGCGTATGCCATACGCCCCTACGTCGGTGCAATTTATTGTTTGTTTGATATTTGCATATTTACTGGGATATATGGCACACGCACTGAACGCTATCGCGTAAAGCATATTGCAACCTATCCCAAACTAACGCATTTGATACAGCATTGGAATATCACAAGATTTTACCACCGCAAAAGTTTTTGCTCAAAAAGCGAGCAATATCATTAAAATATCGTACCTTTACCAAATCATTCTATAATCTAAAAATACAAGTTAATGAAAAAATCATCGATAACCAAACTTATCGCCACCGCCTGTGCGCTGTTCGCCCTCAATGCCAACAACGCCGCAGCGCAAACCCCGCGCCCGGAATATCCGCGCCCGCAGTTCGAGCGTTCCGCTTGGCAGAACCTGAACGGAACATGGACCTACACCTTTGACTTCGGTCTTACCGGCGGCGAACGCGGCTTACAGAAATCCAAGGGTTTCGACGGCAAGATAACCGTGCCTTTCTGCCCAGAGAGCAAGCTGAGCGGCGTGGCCCACACCGACTTCATAAACGGAATGTGGTATCAGCGCACACTCACCGTCCCCTCCGACTGGCAGGGCAAGAACATCCTGCTCCACTTCGGGGCGGTGGACTATGACGCGTCCATATATATTGACGGAAACTTCGTGATGAGGCACTACGGCAGCAGCTCGTCGTTTGCAGCCGACATAACCAAGTTTGCAAAACCCGGGCAGACCGTGAACCTCGTTGTCAAGGTTAAGGACGACCTGCGCGGAGGCAAGCAGCCGGGCGGCAAGCAGAGCAAAGGTTTCTACTCGGCTGGGTGCAACTACACCCGCACCACGGGCATCTGGCAAACAGTGTGGATGGAGCCGGTAGCCCCCGGGGCGTTGAAAAAGGCAGTTGCAACCCCCGACATAGACCAGAAGCAGCTCGTAATCCGCCCGCAGTTCTACAACGAGTCAATGGACAACACCCTTACCGTGAAGATGCTCGACGGCAACAAGGTCGTGGCGCAAAAGACAGTGAACGCCTGCAACCAGAACATCGTTGTGCTTCCCGTGAAGAACATGAAACTCTGGAGTCCCGAGTCGCCTTTCCTCTACAACCTTGTATATACCGTAAAGGACAAGGCTGGCAATGTGGTTGACGAGGTGAAGTCGTACGCCGGAATGCGCAAGGTTCACACCGCAAACGGATATTTCTATCTCAACAACAAGCCCTACTTCCAGCGTCTGGTGCTTGACCAAGGCTTCTATCCCGACGGCGTTTGGACCGCGCCTTCCGACGAGGCCCTGAAGCACGACATCGAAATGAGCAAGGCAGTTGGCTTCAACGGCGCACGCCTCCACCAGAAAGTTTTCGAGGAGCGTTTCTACTATTGGGCTGACAAGCTGGGCTACCTCACATGGGGCGAGTTCCCGAGCTGGGGACCGGACATCAACGACGAGCTGGCGGTGCGCAACTGCCTCACCGAATGGGCCGAGATTGTGGAGCGCGACCTCAACCACCCCGCCATCGTTACATGGACACCGTTCAACGAAACTTGGGGAAGCCGCGACGGAGTTTACGTGCGCTTCATGAACGACATCTACGACCTTACAAAGGCCATCGACCCCACACGCCCCGTAAACGATGCCAGCGGCGACGGACACATAAAGACAGACATCTGGGCCGTGCACGACTACACACGCGAATACGACAGGCTTGTGGCAAACCACACCTTCAAGCCGGGAGTGGAGCCCTACCGCAACGAGCCCAACAAGCCGTTCCTCGCAAAATACAACGGACAGCCCTACATGGTTGACGAAATGGGCGGTCTGCCTTGGATAAAGGAGTCGGAGCGTTCCTCATCATGGGGCTACGGCGCCAACATCGACAAGATGGAGGACTTTTACAAACTGCTCGAAGCGCAGATTGACGCTTTCAAGGCTTGCAAGCACGTTGTGGGAATATGCTACACCCAGCTCACCGACGTTGAGCAGGAGAAAAACGGCATATACTACTACGACCGCACCCCGAAGTTCGATGTGGCACGCATAAAGAGCATTTTCGAGAAGATACCCTCGTACATCGAGAACCCGCAGGACCTCAGCGACTGGAAGGCAAAATAAATTGCAGTTTCATACGGCAAAACACAACTCGGGCGCAACCAAAATTGCGCCCGAGTTTTTGTATGCGGAATGCTGTAATCAAATAAAATGCACCGCCGTGGGACGTATGGCATACGTCTCTGAATTGTGCGGTGTTTGCAATGCGGTGAAAAAAGGTCTGATGTAGTTTTCGGGGTGTTTTAGGAAAGGTATCGATATTGTGGTTTGCGCCATTTGTAGGGGCGTATGGCATACGCCCTGTACACCACCGCATGAACCGCGCCGCAAACCGCCACACCAAATTGCAAAGTGGCGCAATCCGGGCGTATGCAATACGCCCCTACAAGCGATTAATATTTTATCATCCAGCAAATTACAAGACAAACACACCACGAATATTTCGCCACGTTGCCTGTGAAATCCATGCCATCCTCCCGAAATAGCATAAAGCATTGATTTGCAAAGATTTGAACCGCTTCTGCAAGATTTTTATAAGTTTTTGTTTTTCAGGCGTTTGTAAGCGGCGAAAAAAGGTCTGATGTAATTTGAATTATATCAGACATAATTTTTTCTACATAGGACATAGTTTTTCCTACATCAAATGTAATTTTAGCGGCATTGATTTTGCGGGATTTGTAGGGGCGTATTGCATACGCCCTGTCCACCACCGCTTAAATCGCATTTGCAAACCGCCATACCCAATTGCATAATCGGCGCAATTCAGGGCGTATGCAATACGCCCCTACAAGCGGTGCAATTCTTTTATTAATCGTGCATTGAGCGTTTGTAGTATATGTTGCATACGCCATGCACGCCACTGCATGAACCGCACCACAAACCGCCACACCAAATTGCAAAGCGGCGCAATTTTGGGCGTATGCCATACGCCCCTACAAGCGGTGCAATTCTTTCACTTATTGCATATTATAACTTAAAAAGCATAAGACGTACACCCTGTACACTGCCGCCCATGCCGTGTATATACTAATAACACCACAGGCGGTATATACTAATAACTCCGCACCGTGTAAATACTAATAAAATACACGCCAATATATACTAATGGCTTTGAACAAAACTGTAAAATTATGGCGAAAATAAAGGAACAAGGAGGAGTTTCCCCACATAAAACGCCATGTGTCTTTTTGCTCGCTTGGAGGGGTAAAAGATGCATTTATGTGGTATTGCGGAGGCGGACGGTTTGATTTGCATCACTTTTTAACGCGCAAACCGTGCGTTTTGACATTTGCGAATTTTATTTTCGCATGAAAAAAGCACGCTTTTTTGCCGTGCATATCAGTTTTTTTTTTACATTTGTGGGCTATTTCCCTGCTTGTTGCAACAGGGAAAGTGGCAGGTCCGCAGCCGGGAGAAGGAGAAAGCAAGGCGTGCGGGCATAACTGAAACGTTGAATTTGGAACTTTGTCAAACAACATTATTAACTCTAAAAACAAAAGGTATGAAAAGATTCAAGACTTTTCTATTGGCGTTGGCGGCAGTTTTGTTCGCCATGTCGGATGCTTTTGCGCAGAACATGGTCGGAAGGGTGCTAACCCCTGACGAGCTTGATGACGGCGTGGAAGTAATCTTCGAGGCGCGCTCGGGTACGACCTCCAAGGGTCATTACCTTGTGCCCTTCACCTACGGGCAGACTAACTCCTGCCAGACAATCAACTCCATTCTCGAAGTGCCGGAGAACATAGTCTGGGTGCTCGAGAGGGCATTGGTGGACAATGCTGTAACCGGACTTCCGCAGTATTACATCAAGAACAAGAAGACCGGGCAGTACCTGAACTTCAAGTGGGCGACCAACCAGCCGGACTTGTATCCCAACCCGTTTGACGACCCCGATGTGTGGATTAACAAATACACAGCGGGCGAAAACGCGCTTGTTGATGACACGGCTTCGGCAAAGGCTTTCTGCATCATCTCGAACAGCGATGAGCAGTGGAAAGGGCAATACGGCTCAAACAGCTATGGCAGCAGCCAGAGCGACTGGGAGCCTACTACCTACACTGTTGTGAACATCTACGACGCTACGGGAAAGAAAAACATGCTTTCAGACGGCGGCGGCTACGGCCGCGTGTTCCTTGCCAACGAGTTCGAGGTTTCCAAGTTCAACATCACCTGGTTCTCGCAGTATCAGGACACCAACGTTTGGGACATACGCCGCGTGAGCAACCGCGACGCGAACCCCAAGGAGGCTATCGAGGATTTGCTCGACAACTTCGGCGCATCGATTGAGACCGATTATAAAGTTGGCACAGACCCCGGTTTCGTGAACGAGGATGTGTTCAACAACTTCTACGACGTTTACCAGAACGTGCTCTCAAACTACAACACCATGAGCGACGACGAGCTGAAAACCGCTTTCGACGCCCTGTTTGAGGCTAAGCAGAAGGCTGACGCTCCCGAAGCAAAGGTGCAGATTGAGGACGGCGGCTACTATTACATCAAGACAGCCTACAGCGCATTCACCGACGTTGACAACGGCGACTTTGCATGGGTTGCGCCCTATGAGGGCAGCACTGCCGGCTGGAGGGCGTTGAACACCAACGACAACCAGTTCATCTGGCAGATTACGCAGTTCCCCGTAAACGGGACCAGCAGCAGAATGTACTACGCATTCCGCAACGTCGGCACTAACGTATATCTTGGCAAGGCTGCCGCTCATGAAGACAGCCAGCCCGTAGGCTTCACAACCGAAAAGGAGGAACGCATCTTTGCAAGCGACCTTGGCGGCGGACAGTTCAATGTCGGCAGCAAGTATGACTACTATGACGTTTATCCCCCACGTCCCTACCACATGGAGAACCACCAGAGCGGTAACGGCACAGCCGGCAAGCTCGTGCTTTGGGACGGTGGCGCAAGCTCGGCTTCGGCATGGTACATCCGCCGCGTGCCGCAGGAGATTGTTGACCACATCAACGATCCCGACCGCGTGGCAGCAGGCAAACTGCGTCAGGCGATAATGAAATACGACGGCATCACATCGGGTGCTGAAGTGGGCGACGGCATAGGCTTCGCACACAGCCAGGAACTCATCGACAACGTTGACTCCGCGCTTGCAAAGGCAAAGAGACTCGTTGCTGCCGCTGAAATCCCCGCTGTTGAGGAGCTTGAAGCCGCAATCAAGGCTCTTACAGAAGCCGGCGACAAGTTCAACGCCGAGGTTAACGTTGTTCCCGACGGATACTATGCAATCCGCTCCAACTTCGAAAACTATTTGAAGAACGACAACGCTATCTACCTCTCTCTCTACAACGACACCACCCCGGGCTGGACTCACAAGGAGACAACAGCCGCACAGATTTGGAAAGTTACCAAGCTCGCCGAGGGCGGATACGCTTTGCAGAACATGAAGAACAAGATGTACATGAACAAGGCGGCGAAGAGCGAAAACGGCAGCCTTGTTGACATGACCAAGGAGCTTGTTACCCCCGCGCAGTTCAAGGCTATCAAGGCCAACGGCAAATGGGGCATCTTCAACTCGGTTGACACAGAGTTCGGCTACGACCCCAACGGTCACGGAAGCTGCCTCTACGATGAGGGAAGGCTTCAGATTTGGAGTCCGCGCCAGGAAAACGGCGGCACAAGCTGGACATTCGAGCCTGTTTCCGAAGAAGAAGCTGAGAAGTTAATTGCAAACGAGGCTCAGAACGAGCTTAACATCAAGTTCAAGAAGACATTCGAGGAGGCACGCCGCCTTTACAACGCTTCGGCAAACTACACCGTGGGCGAGCCTATTATCACCGACGTTAGCCAGATTTACGCAAACAACTGGTCTCCGAACGAGGGCGAACACCTTGAATACATGATTGACGGCAATAAGAACACTTATTGGAACTCCACTTGGGAAACTGGGCAGGAACAGACTCCGGGCGAGCCTCACTCGCTGCGCATCTACAGCGAAGCAGGATTCCCCGACACAGTTCAGGTGGCATACACCATGCGTCAGAGCGAATCTTGGCACCGTGTGCCAGCAAGAATGCGCATCCAGGTTTCCAACGACGCAGAGACTTGGGAAACTCTTCCCAACGACATGACGCTTGCTGACTTCGGCGGTCAGACGCTCCTCAGCTCGCTCCATTCCGACTCCCTCACCTACATCGTGAGCGGCATCGGCGGCTACAAGTATGTACGTTTCCAGACTCTCGTTTCCATAAACAACGGCGGTGCTGTTTACTTCGCAAACGGCCACGCAGTGTTCGGATATGCAGAGTACAACCTCTATCCTGTTACGGGCGTTGACGAGAACTCGTACATTCTCAAGCCGAGCCACCAAGGCGTAGCTTTTGAATTGTTCAACGCAATTCAGGAAGCAAAGGCCGAGAACAACAGCGGCAATGCTACACAGGCTACATACAACAAGCTCGTTGCGGCAATCGATGCATTCAGGGCTTTGAGCAGCAACGACTCCACAATAGCAATGGCACGCTACAACGTTGAGAACCTCACCGCCGGCGAACGCATCGGCGAGTTCCCAAGTGAAGACCTCGACGCTTACATCAGCAAGGCTTCCCCACTGCTCTCTGAATACGATGCAGCTGAAGGCCAGCTCTCGGCAGACAAGATCAAGGAAGTTGTAAGCGGACTCAAGGATGCTTACACGGCTCTCTACGAAAAGATGAACAAGCCGGCCGACAAATGGTATGTAATCTCCACCGCAGATGCAACGCGTGCCGGAATGGTTCTCTATGCCGGCGGCGCACACACTCACGCTTACGGCAACAGCTACAGCTACTGGCTCACCAATCCGTATCCCGCAGGCTCTAAGGAGTCGTACAACCACTGGACATTGACCAAGGACGAAAACGGTCGCTACATCCCGCAGAACGTTGGTAACGGCGGCTTCTTCGGTCCTTACACTGGTTCGGGCTTATCAACATACGACTACCGTCCTATTTGCTGGTATGTACCCAAGGCGTTCACAATCGTTCCGTTCGGCGAAGGCCAGATTGGTTTCCTCACAGCCGAAGGCTACTATGTGAAGAACAATGCAGGATGGTATGCTCCGGGCATGACCTACACCAAGGCTGACGACACCGCTCCCGCATTCAAGGGCAGCTCGTTCGCATGGACTATCGACGCTTCAGAGGATGTTCACAGCGAATTCACAAGCGAACCATACTACAGCTGTGCAAACGGCCGCGTGATTTCAATTACCATGCCTTATGAGTATGAAGTTCCCGCACAGGCCGTTTCTGACGCAGATGCCACCACAGAGGATTTGACCCCCTACCAGCTTGTTGGAAAGGTTACAACCGACGAAGGCGACTCTGTCGTTACAGCTTACAAGCTCAAGATGATTGACGCAGAGACCGTGAAGGGCGGAACTCCTGTAATCTACATCATGCCGGGTCAATACGATGTAAATGTTACAAGCACCATTACATTCGCCCCGGTAATGAACGGCAGCGTTTCGGCAAAGCAAGACACCGTTAACGGACTCATCTCTGTTCCCGCTACATGGCTCACAACTGAGGATCACATGGGCTACTTCCTTGGCGACTCTATTGTTGACGAACCTAAGGGCACATCTATCGGCTACCAGCGCGGCATCATCCTTCCGCGTCTCGTTAAGAACACTGTTTCTGACGATGAGGTTGACGCAATTGTTTACGTCAAGGGCGCAGGCATGATCAACGGCATCAAGGGCGCAGAAATCATCGCCATCAAGAAGTTCGTTAACGTTTACACCACCGACGGCGTTCTCGTGCGCAAGCACGTTGATGCAGCCAACGCTACCGCAGGCCTCAAGAAGGGCGTTTACGTGGTTGGCAACAAGAAGGTGCTCGTAAAGTAATGCAACTCCAGAGATAAGCCTCCCCTTGTGGAGGGCTTGAAATACGAAAATCCGCAACTCCAATGGGTTGCGGATTTTTTTTTGTGCCAATCTTAACCGCTTCTTAACTGCCTGTTTGGCATTAAATGCTTAATATTGCACCATGAATACCCAAGAAAGCACAAAAGGCAAGCTGCTTGTTGTTGACGACGAGCCGGACATTCGCGAAATTTTGCAGGTAAATCTCGAAGCGGCGGGATATGAGGTCATCACCGCCCCATCGGCAGAGGATGCAATCGCGCTTCTTGACACCACCGTTTCGCTAATTCTGCTCGACGTAATGCTCGGCGGAATGTCGGGCTATTCCATGGTGCGCAAGCTAAGGCAGGAACTCCACAACCCCGTACCAGTGATTTTCCTCACGGCAAAGGACACGGAGAACGACCTGCTCACAGGCTTTTCCACAGGAGGGGACGACTACATCTCCAAGCCGTTTTCAATCCACGAGGTTCTCGCCCGCGTAGGGGCTGTACTCAGAAGACAGAAAATGCCGCCCGCCGACAGCGATGCCGCAATCAGCATCGGCGGCATCGAGATTATCCCCGACCGCAAGTTGGTGCGCTCAAACGGCGCAAACGTTATGCTCACCCCCAAGGAGTACGGCATTCTGCAAATGCTGATGTCCCACCCCGGGAGGGTATATTCGCGCGACGAGATACTGCGCAGCGTGTGGCAGGACGACGCACTTGTGCTTGAACGCACGGTTGACGTTCACATCACACGCATCCGCGCAAAACTCGGCGATGCCGGCGCACAGATAGTAAACCGCCAAGGCTACGGCTATTGCTTTACTGAAAAATGAGGCGTTTGGGCTACAGATACAAGCTGTTCTTGTCGTTCACCGGGATATTCGCGGTGTTTGCCGTGGTCATGGTGCTTTTCGAAATGAACTATGAGAGAAACTTGCGCATAAGCGACTTCCGCAACCGCATGAGCGGCTACACCGACATGGTGGGGCGCGAAATAAGCCGCGAGGGCAATGTGGTGAACCCTGCAAGGCTCAAGGCTTTTCTGGAGTGTATGCCCGAGGGAGTGAGGTTCACCGTGATAGACCGCAAAGGGAACGTTGTGTATGAGTCGGGCGGAGTTGACGCACGCGCCGAGGGAAACCACAATAACCGCCCCGAGGTCGAAAACGCCAAACGCATCGCGGAAGGAAGCTATGACGTTAGGCGTTCCGAAACATTCAACACTGACTTTTTTTACTTTGCAAAGACCTACGGCAAATACGTGGTGCGTGTGGCGAGACCCTACGATGAGGACGTGAGGAGCATCCTGCGCCCGGCAAACGTGTTTCTGCTTTTCGTGCTGTTGGTACTTCCAATCGCCATAGTCATACTCATTTATATTTCCGACAGTTTCGGGCGTTCCGTCTCGCGTCTGCGCCGCTTCATAAACGAGGCTGGCAAAGGCGGCATAAACTATGACGCGATAAGTTTCCCCCACTCAGAACTCGGCGACATAGGCAGGGAGATAACAAACCTCTACCGCCAGCTCGACGAAAAGGGAAAACAGGCCAAGAGCGAACGCGAGCGGCTTTTGAAGCACTTCCAGTATCTCGAGGGGGGAATTGCCATTTTCAACACCGAAAAGGGGAATGTGTATGCCAACCCGCGCTTTGTGCAATATGTCAACTCCATACTCCCCACCCCCACTGGCGATGTCAACACCATTTGGGGCAGCGCGGCATTCCGCCCCGCCAAGGAGTTTGTGGAACTGAACAGCCGCGAGCTTAACCCCGGCGAAACCGCCCCCGTAATGCGTTTCAACATAGCCGCCGGAAGCGCGAACTATGCCGTGCAGGTGGTGGTTTACAGCGGCGATGATTTCGAGATGACTGTGTATGACGTAACCCGCGCCGAGAAAAGCCGCATTCTGAAACAGCAGATGAGCAACAACATAACGCACGAGCTGCGTACCCCCGTGAGCAGCATTCGCGGCTACATAGAGACCATTTTGGAATGCAAGGGACTCTCGGACGACAGGAAGCGGTATTTCCTTGAGCGTGCGCACAGCCAGGTGGTGAGGCTCAGCGAACTCATCCGCGATGTTGCCATAATAACAAAAGTTGACGAAGCACCAGAAACCATGCAAAAGGAAGTAATCACGCCATACGAGATTGTGAACGACGTGATTGAGGAACTGGCATCAAAAATAAGCGAGGCGGAAATGAAAGTCTCAAACCGCATCGCCCCCGACATAAAAATATACGGCAACTACTCGCTCGTCTATTCCATTTTCCGAAACCTTGTTGAGAACAGTGTGCGCTACGCCGGAAAAGGCACTGAGGTATGCACCGAGTGCTATAACGAAGACGAGAGCTACTGCTATTTCAACTTCTACGACACAGGCAAAGGCTGCCCCAAAGAGCATCTGCCACGTCTTTTCGAGCGTTTCTACCGCGCCGAAGAGGGACGCACGCGCGAGCTCGGCGGCTCCGGACTCGGACTGTCAATTGTGCGCAACGCCGTAACCTTCCACCACGGAAACATATCCGTCCGCAACCGCGAGGGTGGCGGACTGCAATTCCTTTTCACCCTGCAAAGGCACGAAATGAAATAACCTCTGCATACCCACCCCTTACCGTTTTTGGCAAGACAACCAAGCTGATTTCATAACCATTTGGTTTACAAGCAATTAACTATATTTGAAATTTTCTTATAAGTATTTGTTTTACAATGTGTTGCAAGGCGCGAAAAAAAGGTCTGATGTAGTTTGAATTATATCAGACATAATTTTTTCTACATAGGA
>CAVCON010000082.1:0-10861 GCA_963603805.1 Oscillospiraceae bacterium | reverse complement strand
GTCGCTTGTAGTGTAGCAGGTCGCTTGGCGGTAACCTAAAGTAGAGACAAGCATACGGATGGTTGCACGCCTTTCTTGTTTCGGAACAACAAAAACCAAAAACAAAAAATCATGAAGCAGATTATCATTACAGTGCTTTGCGCGTTCGCAACCTTGTGCGGCTATGCGCAGGAAAAATCAGGGCACCTCCTGTTCAAGGGAGTGCCAATCGACGGAACAGTAAATTCGTTCGTGCAGAAAATGAAGCAGAAAGGGTTTACTGGTGGTGTAAACAATGGAGATGCAGCCACAATGAAAGGGACTTTTGCGGGATATAAAAATTGTTATTTGCACATTCTAAGAACTACAGAAAAAGATTTGGTATATCGTGTCGGAGTAATCTTTGAGCCGGACAAATCATGGGAACTTTTGTCTTCAAAGTATTTCTCGTTAAAGCAAATGCTGACTAAAAAATACGGAAAGCCAAGCTATTGCGTGGAAGAGTTCGACAATCCATATCAGCCGGAAGACGACAATACGAAAATGATATATACAAGACTGGACAAATGTAAATACGCAACAGAATATGAAACTGATGAGGGTACTATAACTTTGAGAATAGTTCACATGGAAGTGGAATATGAACAAATTTGCTGTGTTATGTTGGCCTATAATGATAAAAAGAACAACGTGGCGGAAATGGAAAGTGCAAGCGACGACCTTTAACAAAAACTATACAACCATGAAGAGGTGCATATTGATAGCCTTGCTTCTGCCACTGTTTGTGGCGTGTGGCAACAAGGAGGCGGAAAAGAGGGACGCCGCGATTATTGCGGCAATTTCGGCAAACGCCGAGGTGTACAAGCTGTTCCCTACACAGAACCTTTGGACGTTCATTAAGCTCGATACGCGGAGCGGAAAGATGTGGCAGGTGCAGTATGACGTTAAGGACAACAACCGTGGGGAGACTGTTTTGAACGACACGCCGCTTGCCGAAAAAGGAAAGGCGGGTAGGTTCACGCTCTGCCCAACGCAGAACTTCTGGACATTCATCCTGCTTGACACAACCGACGGGCGCACGTGGCAGGTGCAATGGTCGCAGGACGAGGCTAATCGTGGAATAGCCCCGATAGGGCAGTAACGTAATAGCTTAAACAAAAAACCACGGTGGAAACCACCGTGGTTTTTTATGTTTTGGATTGACGAGGGAATTATTCGTTGTCTAACGAACGGCAGAGCTTGAGGTTTGCCTCGCGCACGCGTTTCTCCTCAATCTTAATGACCTTGCGGTCGTATGTCATGAGTCCGTTGACCTCTATCTCGCAGTCAGTTGTCTGGGTGTAAACGCCGGCGGCAACGCCTTTCTTAACCATTTCGAGAAGTCCGTTGGCAATCTCCACATAGCGGTCGGTTACTTCCTTTTCGTTCTTGTACTGCACATAGCCCCAGTTGTCGCTGTCCTGCCATACGTGTCCCTTGAGCGGAAGTCCGAGACCGCCGAATTCACCCATTACTTCCACGCGGTCGGGGTCGGTGAGATACATTTCGGGTGCGGGATATTTGTGAAGGTCGAGTATGTCGCCCACGCCCTTGAAGTGGTTGCCGCCCGAAGCGGAGTTAATGAGGCGCGTGGGGTCGAGCTGCCTGGTGTAGTCTGTGATGTCGGCGGTCTTGAATTGTCCCCAGCCCTCGTTGAACGGTGTCCACACCACGATACAAGGGTGGTTCTTGAAATTGTCGATGATGTCTTTCCACTCTGCGCGGAAGTCGCTCTCGCTTTCGGCGTTGCGCGTCATCTCATCGCTTGCGAACCAGTGGGTCATGTCCCATTTGTTGTGCTCGTAGTTAATCTGGCCGCTCGGCATGTCCTGCCAAACCACCATTCCCACCTTGTCGCAGTATTCGTACCACAAGTCCGGCTCCACCTTCATGTGTTTGCGGATCATGTTGAAGCCCCATTCCTTGGTTTTGTCGATGTCGTAAATCATCGCCTCATAAGTTGGTGCGGTGTAGATGCCGTCCGGCCAATATCCTTGGTCGAGCGGGCCCATTTGGAACAGGGGTTTGTTGTTTAGCATCATCACCAAGTGTCCGCTCTTGCTCTTTCCCTGCGAAATCTTGCGCATTGCGGCGTAGCTGCTCACCGCGTCAACCGTCTTGCCTCCCGAAACAATTTTTATGTCGAGGCTGTAAAGGTTGGGCTGGTCGGGACTCCAAAGTTTTGCGTTGGGGATGCTCAGGCTTATGTTCTCTCCGCTTTCGCCTTGGGCTGTTGCCACGGTGGCTTTGCCGAACTTGGCAGTTACCACAACCTTGTCGCCGGAGTTTGTGCTGCTTACGAACGGTTTCACGTTCAGCGTGCCGGCATCAATGTCGGGATTGATTTCCATGCTCTCAAGATGTTTTGCGCTTACAGGCTCAAGCCACACTGTCTGCCATATTCCCGACGCTGGGGTGTACCATATGCCCGAAGCCTTGCTTCTTTGTTTTCCTACGGGCTGGTATCCGTCAGACGTTGGGTCGAACACTTTTACGGAAAGTTGGTTGCTGCCCGGTTTCAGTGCGCTTGTGATGTCGAGGCTGAAAGGCGCGAAGCCTCCCGTATGACTGCCAACGCTCACGCCGTTCACGAACACTTCGGCTTTCCAGTCAACGCCGCCGAAGTTGAGTTTGACGTTCTTTCCTTTCCATGCGGAGGGAATTGTGAAGGTGCGGTTATACCACAGGATGTTGTCCTTTGTAAGCGTCTTTCCCACGCCGGAGAGCGAGGATTCTATGGGGTAGGGGACGAGAATTTTGCCGTCGAACGACGAGGGTTCGCCACTTTGCAGGTCTTTTATGGCATAGTTCCACTGTCCGTTGAGGTTCACCCATTGCGCACGCTTGAGCTGCGGACGCGGATATACGTTCCATGGCAATTTGGGGTTGACTTTCTCCGCCCACGGTGTCTTGATTTTGTCGCCAACAGGCTTCCATTGCGCGCCGGCTTGCTGCGGAACTGCGAGCAGTGCAACTGCGGCAGCGGCTAATAAATGTCTTACTTTCATCGATATTTTTAAGTTATTTTGTTTTTGTGAATGCTGTGTTTACCAGCGGCCTCCGCTGCTGCCTTTCAGAGTGGCTGTAACCGTTGATGAGGACGAGCCGCTCGTCATGGTGTAGCTGCTGCCCGATGTCAGTCCTGCGCACGAAATAAGCACGGAACTTCCGCCGCTTGAGCCGCCCGGGCGGAAGCCTCCCTGTCCGCCAGGTCCGAAACCGCCTCCCTGACTGCCCGACGATGAGGAATAGTTTGACGGCACGGTGAACGTGGCGAGCGTGGTGCTGCCGTCTTTAAGTGTGATTTCGGAGTTTGCGCTTACCGACATACTGCCGCTCACATAGGGCTGGGTGGATTCCGAAGTGCTCGGCACGGAGTTTCCGCCACCTACGGCGAGCAGCGTGCCGCCTGTGAAGATTACGCTGTAGTTCTCCTCCTCGTTCGCGTCTATGCCGCATTCCGGGGATTTTGTTCCGAACGCCTTTATTACGCCGCCGCTTATATACATATTGCCGTTGGAGTCGAGACCGTCGTTGCCCGATGACACCACCGTTATGTCGCCGCCCTTAATGTACATATGGCTCGAGGAGTTTATCGCATCGTCGTATGCGTTGACCACAATTGTTCCGCTGTTTATGGTAAGCAATGCCTTGCTCTCTATGCCCTCCGCGCCGTTGCCTGTGGTCGATACGCTGATAGTGTCGCCGTTTATCTCGATGTCGCCGTCTATCTTGATGCCTTTGGGCGAGGACTTGTAGTTGCTGGACAGCCTGTCTGTGTTGCCGGTGTAGTTGGGGTATTCCGTACCGTTTGTGTATGCGTACATTCCGCCTGTCGTGGTGATTTTTACGTTTCCCCCGTTCATCTTCAGAGTGCCGTTGCCGTTGATGCCCTTTCCGCCGCTGCCGGAGTTTTCAAGGGTGAATTTGCCGCCGTCAATCACAATGTTGCCGTCTGCGCTGATGCAGCTGGAGGACTTGGTCTTGGATTCGTCCGAGTCCCATTTGCCGCCACCCGATGCTGCAATGTCCAGCGTGCCGCCTGACACATTTATGCCGCCCTCAGCTTTCAGTCCTTTAGCGGCAGTGGCTGTGATTTTCATGCCTATAGTCCCTCCGCTTATGGTTATTGAGCCGGTGTCCTCTGCGTCCCTGTTGGTTTCGTCCTTATAGGAAACCTGCACGCCGTCGTCCTGCACGCCCGAAATGTTCAGCGAGCCGCTTTCCATCAAGAAGTACTGGTTGCAGTTTATGCCGTCCTTCTCTGCCGAAAGCACGTTTACCGTGCAGTTTTTCAGCTCCACATATTCCTTGGCGAATATTCCGTGGGCGGCGTTGCCATACACGTTGAGCACGCCCTTGCCTTTCAGTTCCAGATGCCCCTTGCACACGATGCAGCCCTTTTGTGTGCCGGAAGCTGCATCGGAAAGGGTGTTCTCAGTGTTCTTCTTCACGCTGAGGTTTATGCGCTTGCCGTTTTGTATGTTGAGCGGTGCGCCCGAGGGGTTGTTGAGCGTCAGCCCTGCAAGCTCTATCGTGGCCTTGTATGAGCCTTCCGTGGAAAATTCGCCGTTTGTGGATGCCCCGGACAGGGTATATGTGATTTCCCCGCACGTGTCGTCGCCGGTTTCCTGGCTCTGCAAAATGCTCACGTGGGCGTTTGTAACCGTGGGCGTTACGTAGTTCGCGATGTTGCCCGCCACAGTAACTTTCGCCACCGTGTCGCTGTATTCCACAATCACGCTGTTGTCCGCCACTTCGGAATTGTCCACGTACATAAGGGTGATTTCGCCCAGATTGAACGTTTTCCCCATTATCTTAACGGCATTGCCGTCAAGGTAGGGCATGATGCCGGTGCGTGAGGCTGGGAATGCGTAGGTTACGTTGCCCATTACCACATTTAGCGTCTGCGCGTCCATGCCTGTGATGAACGCGAGCGCAGACAATAAAGTAATGAAAATTTTTTTCATTTCACCGAGATTTTTGAAATCAATAGTTATGGCGTCCGGAAAGCCGCAGCCAATCGTAAAAAGGCTGCAATTGCCTTTATGACACCAGTATGGAAGCAAAATTAGCGAATTTCCCGAAAACCGTGTTTTGCATTCCCCGAAAATTACATCGGATATAGAAAAAACTATGTCCTATGTAGAAAAAATTATGTCTGATATAATTCAAATTACATCAGACCTTTTTTCATGCCTTTGCAATGTGTTGAAATCCAAATGCTTATAAGAAAAATCAAGATTTGGATAAAAATCTGTGTTTCAAGTGTTTGTGGAAAATGAGATTGATTGCGGAAAACCTTTCTTTTTTGAAATGGTATTTGTATGCTGCGTTGCTGGCGGTATGTGCCGTTGTCGGATTTTTTCAAGAGGTTGCGGCATAAAAAATCCAGGTATGCCCTGTAAAAGAGCATACCCGGAATATGTTTCCTGCTTCAGAAGCGGTTTTTAAGCCTTCTGAATGCGGTTGTAGCCGTACTGTGCGATGTCGCCAAGCTCTTCCTCGATGCGGATGAGCTGATTGTACTTGGCGATACGGTCGGTGCGGCTCATTGAGCCGGTCTTAATCTGACCGCTGTTGGTTGCAACTGCGATGTCGGCAATTGTGGTGTCCTCGGTTTCGCCGCTGCGGTGTGATGTAACGGTTGTGTAGCCGTGGCGGTGAGCCATTTCGATAGCCTCGAGGGTTTCGGTGAGCGAGCCAATTTGGTTAACCTTGATGAGGATTGAGTTTGCTGCGCCCATCTTGATGCCCTTCTGGAGGAACTTGACGTTGGTAACGAACAGGTCATCGCCCACGAGCTGGCAACGGTCGCCAATGGCTGCGGTGAGCTTAACCCAGTTGTCCCAGTCGTTCTCGTCGAGACCGTCCTCGATAGAGTCGATAGGATATTTGGTGATGAGTTCCTCGAGATACTTGATCTGCTCCTCGGCTGTGAGTTTCTTGCCGTTGGGGTCTTTGGGCATTCCGCTCTTGAGCTGGCGGTAGTCGTAGAACCACTCGCCGTTTTCGCAGGTTGCGAACTCCGAAGCTGCGCAGTCCATTGCAATCTTAACGTCCTTGCCCGGTTCGTAGCCGGCATCCTTTATGGCCTGGCAGATGCTTTCGAGAGCGTCCTCGATGCCGTTGAGTGCGGGAGCGAAACCGCCTTCGTCGCCTACTGCTGTGGAAAGACCGCGCTTCTTGAGCAGCTTTGCGAGAGCGTGGAACACTTCTGCGCCCATGCGGATGGCCTCACGCTCGGAGGGTGCGCCCACCGGACGGATCATGAACTCCTGGAACGCGATGGGAGCGTCGGAGTGTGCGCCGCCGTTGATGATGTTCATCATGGGAACGGGGAGCACGTATGTGTTTGCTCCGCCTATGTAGCGGTAGAGAGGGATGTTGAGAGCCTTTGCAGCCGTCTGTGCCACGGCGAGAGACACGCCGAGGATGGCGTTTGCGCCGAGCTTACTCTTGGTGGGGGTGCCGTCGAGCGCAAGCATCTTGTAGTCGATTGCACGCTGGTTGAGCACGCAGTCGCCTTTGAGGGCGGGGGCGATTATGTTGTTTACATTGTCAACAGCCTTGGTAACGCCCTTGCCGCCGAAGCGGTTCTTGTCGCCGTCGCGAAGCTCGAGAGCCTCGTTCTCGCCGGTTGATGCGCCTGAGGGAACGCTTGCGCGGCCCATCACGCCGTTTTCCAATGTTACTTCAACCTCTACGGTTGGATTGCCTCTTGAATCGAGGATTTCTCTTGCATGAATTTTTTCAATCTTCATAATAATATGATTTTGACTTTATTTCCGACACAAAAATAATTCTTTTTTCGTAATGTCCGCGCAGTGCGCAAAAGTATTTTTCCCTGTCTTGAAACGATATTCCGCAAAATAAATGCCTGCTGCCACGGTTGCCGCGCATTTTGAAACAGCAGTTGGCAACACGGCGTTATTCACGGCGCGTCTCAGCCCATTTTGGTTATGAGCGGGATGATGTTGGCGGTGAAGAGCCTCACCGAAATCGCCAGCAGGATTATGCCGAAAAACTTGCGCATTAGGTATATGGCGGCGGGGCTTATCTTGCGCTCCACCCAGTCTATGGCTCGGATTACGGTGTAAACCATGAGGCAGTTGAGCACCAAGGCGATGATTATGTTTGTTGAGGCGTATTCGGCTTTCAGCGACAGGAGTGTGGTGAACGATCCAGCACCTGCGATAAGCGGAAACACCACGGGGACGAGCGTAGCCTCCTTTATGGGTCCCATGTTCTTGAAGATGGTTATGTCGAGTATCATTTCGAGCGACATGAGGAACAGCACCAGTGCGCCGGCAATTGCGAACGACTGTATGTCAACGCTGAAAAGCTTGAGCATCGCGTCGCCGGCAAGAAAGAAACCGAAGAGGAGCGCGAACGAAATTGACGACGCTTTCCACGCGCTCACCGGCCGTCCCTGGTTCTTGAGGCTTATTATCACCGGCGTTGAACCGAAAATGTCGATAACGGCGAACAGCACTATGAACGCGCTGACAATTTCCTGGAAGTTCAGGCGCGAAAGGATGTAGTCTAATGAAAAAAGCGATGATACCATTATATTACCATTTAACTGTGTCGAAAATCTTGTCGGCTGCACCAGCGTTCGAGCTTATGTAGCCACCCGCCGCTTTGCCTGCCTTGCTGCGGCTTTCCTCGTTGCCTGTCAGCAGGTCCATTGTCATTTCAAATGTGTGGGGTGAGGTTATCTCGAAACATCCGCCGAGTTGCAGCAGCATTTCCGCCTCGCGGAACTTGCGGTGGTTAGGACCTATTATCACGGGGATGCCGTAAACTGCCGCTTCAGGCACATTGTGTATTCCCACACCGAAGCCCCCGCCGACGTAGGCTATGTTGCCGTAGCGGTAAATTGACGAAAGCATTCCGTAGGTGTCAACAATCAGGCAGTCGTATGCGCCCATGTTTTTTCCGGCTTGGGTCATGCGCACGGCGGGACGCTCCAAAGCTCCGAGTATGCGGCTTATGTGGCTTTCGTTCACCACGTGGGGCGCAAGGATGAGCTTCATGTTTTTGTGGGTGTTGAAGTATGGGATTATTATGTCCTCATCCGGCTCCCACGAACTCCCCACCACAAGCACGTTGGTGGCATCTTGGGCAAAGGCTTTGGCAACCTCCACCTCCTTTGCCGCATTTCTTATGTCGGTCACGCGGTCAAAGCGCGTGTCCCCCGAAACTGTTACGTTCTCTATGCCGATGCTTTCGAGCAGACGGCGCGAATCGTCGTTCTGCACAAAGAATCTCGTGAAGTTGTTGAGCACCTTGGTGTACTGCCGTCCGTAAGGGCGGAAAAATATCTGCTCCTTGCGGAAAATGGACGAGACGCTGTAAACCTCGCACCCCGAACGGTGAAGCTCGTCTATGAAGTTTTTCCAAAACTCGTATTTAATGAAAAACGCCTTTTCGGGACGCACCATGCGCACAAAGCGGCGGGCGTTGCGGCAAGTGTCGAAGGGCATATAGCAAACGATGTCCGCACCGTTGTAGTTCTTCCTGACCTCGTAGCCCGAGGGCGAGAAAAAGGTGAGCAGTATCTTGTATTCGGGATGCCGCTCGCGGACGCGCTCCATAAGCGGTCTGCCCTGCTCGAACTCGCCGAGCGACGAGGCGTGAAACCACACGTAGCGGTCGTTGGTGCGTATGGCGCGCGCCAGAATGCCGAAAGTTTCGGCGTGTCCGTCAAGCAGAAGCCTTGCCTTTGAGTTGAACAGAGAGACAACCTTGACGCAAAGAATGTAGAGGTATATCCCGAGCGAATACATCATGCCCCGGCTTGGTTTTCCTTGTGTCCCAACACGCTTATTGCGCGGTCCATGCGCCTTAGTGTCTCCTCCTTGCCGAGGAATGCGGATATGTCGAACACGTGTGGGCCAATTCCCTCGCCGACTATGGTAAGGCGGAAGGCGTTAAGCACATTGCCCGTGCCGTATCCCTTTTCGGCAATCCACTCCATTACGTGCTTGTCCTGGTTTTCTATAGAGAAGTCGTCGAGCGAGGCGAGCAGTCCGTGCAGTTCCGCCATGACTTCGGGCGAATCCTGTTTCCAGCGTTTTTTCACCGTTTTTGCGTCGTATTCTTCGGGAGCCACAAAGAAGAATTTGCACAGAGGCCAAAGCTCTTTTACGAAGTTCACGCGCCCTTTCATCATCTCCACAACTTCGGTTACGCGCTCCATTGTCTCGTTTATGCCGTTGGCTTTCAGAATTTCGTCAAAGGCAGGCGCAAGCTCTGCGGAGGGTGTGCGGAGAATGTATTCGTGGTTGAACCACTGGGCTTTCACAAAGTCGAACTTCGCCCCGCTGCGGCTGCAATGCTCGAGCTTGAACTTGTTCACGATGTCGTCAAGCGTCATTATCTCCTCGTCATCGCCGGGGTTCCATCCCAAGAGCGCAAGGAAGTTTATCACCGCCTGGGGCATATATCCGCTTTCGCGGTAGCCCGACGAAATTTCGCCGCTCTTGGGGTCGTGCCATTCAAGCGGGAACACGGGGAAGCCAAGTCGGTCGCCGTCGCGCTTCGAGAGCTTGCCCTTGCCGTCGGGCTTGAGCAGGAGCGGCAGGTGTGCAAACCTCGGCATGGTGTCCTGCCAACCGAGCGCACGGTAAAGCAGCACGTGGAGCGGGGCTGACGGAAGCCATTCTTCGCCGCGTATAACGTGGGTGATTTTCATCAGGTGGTCGTCAACCACATTGGCAAGGTGGTAGGTGGGCAGCTGGTCTGCCGACTTGTACAGCACTTTGTCGTCGAGCACCGAGGAGTTTATCACAACCTCCCCGCGAATCATGTCGTGTACGTGTATGTCTTCGCCGCCCTCCACTTTGAGGCGCACAACATATTGCGCTCCACCGTCGATGAGGGCTTTCACCTCTTCGGGCGCAAGCGTGAGCGAGTTGCGCATGGAGCTGCGCGTGGTTGCATCGTATTGGAAATTGGGCGTTTTCTCCCTTGCCGCCTGAAGTTCTTCCGGGGTGTCGAACGCTATGTAAGCCTTACCCTCGTCGAGTAGTTGGTCGGCGTATTTTTTGTATACCTCCCTGCGTTCCGACTGACGGTAAGGACCGTATTCGCCGCCGAAGCTCACGCCCTCGTCAAACTTTATGCCGAGCCATTTGAACGATTCGAGAATGTATTCCTCCGCTCCCGGCACAAAGCGGTTTGAGTCGGTGTCCTCTATTCTGAATATGAGTTTTCCGCCGTGCTGGCGGGCGAACAGGTAGTTATATAATGCCGTGCGCACTCCGCCTATGTGTAAAGGCCCTGTGGGGCTTGGCGCAAAACGCACGCGAACCATATTGCTTTCCATTGGTTTATCTGCTTGTAATTGACGTGCAAAGTTACGCAAATTCGCGCAACCTGCAAAAGGGCGTGCCGTTACCCAAACGTTTCGGATTTTACATTACAACCGGTGGGGATTATGTGGAAAAGGTTCATGAAAACAGAGGCAGGATTACCCAATTTGCAAGCGCGGTTAAAGGAAACAGGGTAAGCGATAATGCTTGTGGAGTGTAAAAAGTAATTAATCAATGAATTACGTCACCGCGTAAACCCTCAACGCCCGATTAACCAACAAATTGCGCCTCCGTAGGGGCGTATTGCATACGCCCTGAATTGCGCGGATTAGCAATGTCGCAGCGGTGGTTTGCGATGCGGTTCACGCGATAGTGTACAGGGTGTATGCAATACGCCCCTACATATATACCGTTGCAGTCAAAAAACAACATACATCGTTTATATAATTTCTGCAAAACCATAATCGCTTGTCCTTTCCCCAACACCCTGAAAATTACATTTGATGTAGGAAAAACTACATAGG
>CAVCON010000081.1:0-10870 GCA_963603805.1 Oscillospiraceae bacterium | reverse complement strand
CCTTATGGGATAAAAGCCTATCAACTGCTGTATTGCATCCGGCACACTCATGTTGCGGATGCTTTTCGTTACTGTGAAATCCTCTAATTCGTCATACACGAAATTTATGGTGTATTCATCCTGCGCGGCGTTCAAGTCTTTCAACGCCGCAGAGAACGACACATTGTCATATTGGCGTGTTATGCGCTGCGCCGTGGCTGGCAGTTGGAAACAAACGGCGCACAACACAACCGGCATTGCTTTCCTGAAAAAATTCATCACTTTCAAAAGTTCCATATCCTTTTCCAATCCATACACTATCTATACAGTTGAGCCAAGTGGAAAAACTAAGCAAAACTATTACTTTTTTCAATATTTGCTGATATAATCACCAATTCCTCGCTTTGCCCTACTTTGCATGAGCCATTCCACGCAAACGCCGCAGCACACAATGTTCGCAAAACTACATCAGACATAGAAAAAACTACATAGGACGTAGGAAAAATTATATCAGACATAATTCAAACTACATCAGACCTTTTTTCGCCAATTGCAAATATCTGAAAAACAACAACTTGCAAAACAATTCGCAAACACGCTTAATTCCCTGCAAATCAACGTTTTGAAGCGTGCCAATCGCTTTTTCTTGCAAAATCATAGCACTTCCCTTTTGCTATTTCACTTTCAAAAGTTCCTTGGAGGGCGAATAACTAATCTGTATGCGGTCGAAAGCGTTCAGGATTTCAATGTTCCGCTGCAATGTCTTAGTTTTGTCCCAGTTGAAGAAGATGCGGACGTGCCGGGCTTTCTCGTTTTGAAACTCCGCCTTGACGTGATAGAACGCCGCAAGCTGCGAAACCACATCGCCAAGCTCTGCATTGTCGAACACAACAGGCTTGAGATTGAGGGTGTCCGACTTTATCGCAACATTCGCCTTTGCGCTGTCCCGCCTGTCGGACATGGCCAACTCCGTTTTTGTTTTTGATGCGTTACTTGAGGACGAGGAACGGAATGCGCCCGAACGGATAGCCGCAAAGGTGATGCCCGAAAGAAAAATGAACCCGATGATTGAGGCGGCAACCTTGAAACGGTTGCCCGGCTTGTGGATTTTCACTTCCGTAATTCCATGCTTGGCGGCAAATTCCCTCCATGCCTCGTCAGCATTCACTTTCTTGGGATTGGCTTTCTGATGTGCCATTCTTGCCATCGCCATACCGTGAAAGAGTTCCTTAATGTCCTCGTCGGCAAGCAGGGCTTCCACCTGTTCGTAGGTATAGCGTTCGGGATGTTCCTGCATATCGAAGAACATCATCCGTTTCTCTTCCTTATTCATTCCCTTTGTCATTGTCTTGCTCCTTTTAATTGTTTTCTAATCCAGTCCAACGCCTGCGAGATATGGTTGTAAACCGTAACCTTGCTCACCCCGACTTCATCAGCCACCTCCTTGTAAGATTTCTCTTGCAGATAGCGCAAACGGAATATCCGCTTGCGCACAGGAGGTTCGAGGTTGTCGATGAGAAGCTTCACCCGGTCGAGACGCTCGTCGGTATCTTCCGAAAGAATTGCGTCTGCATCGTCAAGCAACAGCTTTGCCACTTTCTCTTTAACGCTTTTGTGGGCTATCAGGTTAAGGCTGCGGTTGCGGACGCTACGCATCAGATATCCTTCCTCGCTTTCGGGCAACAGCACAACGCCGTCTGCAAGAATTTGCGTGAACACGTCGCTCACCACATCCTTGCTTTCGTCGTCATCATTTAGGATGCATCTGGCCAGATTGTACATCTTCCCATAATGCCGGCGAAACAGCAGTTCTATGTCCTTTTCCTGTCTCATACACTACCAATACAGTTTGGCGAGGCTAAAAACTAAGCAAAACAATGACTTTTTTCATTTTCCTTGGACGGAACATACAAAAAAACGGACGGCTGCGAATTTGCGCAATGCCGCCCGTAGGTTATTTCTTCTTCCGCACCCTGCGTCAGATGTTCGCCACGCTCATTATGTCGGCAAACACCCCGGCGGCGGTAACGTCAGCTCCCGCCCCATAACCCTCAATGTGCATCGGGTATTCGCGGTAGCGTTCGGTGGTTATCAGTATCACGTTGTTCGAGCCTTCGAGATGGTAGAACGGATGGTTCTTGTCAACCGCCACAAGTCCCACGCTCGTCTTTCCGTTGTCCAACCGCGCCACGTAGCGCCAGCGTTTCCCTTCCTTTTCGAGCATCATGCGCTTCTCCTCAAAGCCTGCGTCAAGTTCGGGAAGGCGTTCCAGAAACTCCTCAAGCGGCATCTTCATGAAATCTTCGGGTATGAACGGCGTTGCAACCACATCGGCGATGTCAACGCAGTACCCCGCCTCGCGGGCAAGTATCACAAGTTTGCGCATAACGTCTTTCCCGCTCAAGTCTATGCGCGGATCGGGTTCGCTGTAACCCGCCTCGCGAGCCATTTGTACGGCGCGGCTGAAAGGAGTTTCCTTGGAAATTTCGTTGAACACGAAGTTGAGCGTACCGCTAAGCACCGCCTCGATGCAAAGTATCTTGTCGCCGCTGCCGGTAAGGTCATTTATGGTGTTGATAATAGGAAGTCCCGCGCCCACATTGGTCTCGAAAAGATATTTCACGCCCCTTGCACGCGCCGTGTCCTTCAGTTTGCGGTAGTTTTCGTATGGCGAGGAAGCCGCAATCTTGTTTGCCGCCACCACGCTTATGTTGTTTTCGAAAAGCGTCTGATAAAGCCCCGCCACTTCCTCGCTCGCCGTGCAGTCCACGAACACCGAATTGAAAATGTTCATGCCGAGGATTTCCCTTTTCAGGCGTTCCGTGTCGCTCTTGCCGCCCAGCTTCAGGGCTTCCCTGTAGTTTTCGGGCGCAATGCCGTCGCGGCTGAACACGGCGTTGTGTCCGCTCGCAATGCCCACAATGTTGAGTTGCAGACCGCGTGTACGCATAAGTTTCTCTCGCTGCGAGGCTATCTGCTCAAGCAGTTTCGAGCCTACCGTGCCCACTCCGCACACAAAAAGGTTTAGCACCTGGTACTCACTAAGGAAGAAACTGTCGTGGATAACGTTCAGCGATTTGCGCAAAAGGTCTCTCTCCACCACAAACGACACGTTGGTTTCTGTCGCCCCCTGCGCCATTGCCACTATGTTTATTCCATTGCGCCCCAAAACCCCGAAGAGTTTTCCGGCAATGCCCGGCGTGTGCTTCATCTTGTCGCCCACAACCGCCACGGTGGAGAGTTCGGCAGTGAGGATTGCGGGGTTCATCGCCCCCATTGCAATCTCTTTTGCAAACTCGGCATCAAGCACGCGGCGCGCCTTCTCTCCGTCGTCGTCGGTTACGCAAAGGCTCGTGCTGGCCTCCGAGGAAGTCTGTGCCACAAGGAACACGCTCACGCCGTTGTCGGCAAGTGTCGAGAATATCCTGCGGTTCACACCTATCACGCCCACCATAGAAGGACCGCTTACCGTTACAAGACTCGTGTTCTTTATAGACGAAATGCCCTTAATGGCACGCTTGTCGTCGATAGGTCCTTTATGAATTATGCTGCCCTGCGCATCGGGGCGGAACGTGTTCTTCACGTAAATTGGAATGCCCTTGACGCGCACAGGATATATGGTTGGCGGATAAATCACCTTCGCCCCGAAGTTGCAAAGCTCCATTGCCTCGTTGTACGAAAGCTCGTCAATTGTATAGGCGTTGGGAATCACCCTCGGGTCTGCGGTCATAAAACCGTCAACGTCGGTCCAAATTTCAAGGGCAGAGGCATCGAGCGCGGCTGCAACTATTGCCGCCGTATAGTCAGAGCCTCCGCGTCCGAGGTTTGTCGTCTCGCCGTCGTTAAGGTCGCTCGCTATGAAGCCGCCAATCACCGCAGCCTCGGGTACAGGCGAAAAAGTCTGCCTCACAAGGCGCAGCGTGTTGTCGAAATCCACAAGGTTGCGCCCCTGGCGGCGTGTGGTCTTTATGAACTCCCTCGAATCATACCACGCCGCGCCGTCAATGAGCGCGGAGACTATTTGCGACGACAGCCTTTCGCCGTAACTCACGATCACGTTGGCGGTTTTTTCGGTGAGATCGCGTATAAGATACACACCGTGGTATATGCTGCGCAGTTCGTCAAACAGTTCCTCAACCTTTTCGCACAGCGCGTCGCGCACCACCCCGTCGGGAATAACGGTGTCTATCATGTTGCGGTGGCGCTCTATCATTGCGTTGAACTCGTCGCGGTATGCCGCATCGCCGGCCGATGCCAGCCGCGACGTGGCTATAAGTCTGTCGGTGATGCCGCCGAGCGCGGAAACCACAACTATCACAGGCTCATCGATTGCCTCAACAATTTTCTTCAGGTTGAGTATGCTCTCGGGCGAGCCTACGGATGTTCCTCCGAATTTAAGTACTCTCATTTTATAATGTATGTCAAAACGGCGGCTATCCGCCTCACTTTCGGCGCAAAATTACTTATTCCCCATAAACTATTGGCAGTAAATTCCACTTTTTTAAGCCACGTTCTCCCCAATATTTGCCGTTTGGCGTGGCAAACGCGAAAACTTGAGCGACATTCCCGGCAAAATGTGGCAAGACTTTCAGAAATTATCCGTACATTTGGAGGAACATCTGGCACAACATACACAGCCATAAAGTTGTAGAATACATACATTTCACTAACAGGGCAAAAAACAAGATCATGAAAAAGACATTGAAAATCGCGGCACTCCCGCTGGCAGGTTTGGCAATATGCCTGTTTGCTTTCACGCACACTTGCGCAGACACCGTTTTACAGCAAAAAGATGCCATGCTGCAACAAAAAGACACCGTACCGCAGCCAAAAAGCAGCGCAAAAGGCGACACAGTGATTAAAGTCGTGAAAAGCCTTGACGCACTCTATTCACTGCCGCCCAAGGGCACGGTAATCGAAACGCTCGACCTTTCAAACCAAGGTCTCAAAGAGCTGCCGATGCTCAAGCCATACAACATCCGAAGGCTGAATTTGTCGGGCAACGAGTTCCGCATAAACAATCCAATATGCTTCCTGCCCTCAAGCCTGCGCGAGCTAAACATGAGCAACTGCCATATTGCGGAGTCCAACAATGAAGCCAAAAGGGCATACATACCGTTCAGATACACCGACGTCATTTGGGTGGCGGATTATATTAATCTTTATACAGAAGATTTCCCCCACCTGCAAGCACTTGACTTGTCAGACAACTGTTTGAGTTATATGCAGTTGCCCAAAAGCCTGAAAAGCCTCAATGTTTCGGGAAACAAGGGTCTCGCAAAACGGAAAAACTTCGGTCTCCCCCAAGCCCGAAACGTGGCAATCCTGCCGGCAAACTGCCAATCGGCAGAATTTTCGGCAGTACCTGCAAAAGCGGACACAATAAAACTCATAAAATCCCTTGACGAACTATATTCCCTGCCACCCCAAAGCACAGTAATCGAGACCATAGACCTTTCGAACCAAAACATAAAGAAACTCCCAGCCCTAAGCCCGTACAACATAAAAAGGGTGAACCTGTCGGGCAACGACATAAGGCATATAAACATTGATGAGATGCGCTATCTTCCGCCAACAATCGAGGAACTGAACCTGAGCAACTGCCATATCGGAGCTGGCAACAAGAGCAACTGGCGGCAATACATACGTTTCTACAGCGAATACTTTCCTAATCTGAAAGTAATAGACATATCGAACAACGACATTGAAAGCATTTTATATCCTGTCAGTGTTACAAGGCTCAACGCCGCAAATTGCAACGCGGAAAAAGTGTATTCCTATGTAGGCAAAGAAAAGAAACTGAAATACGTGAATGTCTCCGACAACCCGAACATGGACAACACAATAGGAATACCGCCGGAAAACGTGGACACGCTGATACATAAAAACAGCGCAAAGGGTAAAAAATTTGTTTACATAAAGTACGTCATCATATGACAGCAAAACGCACAGTAACAATGCGCCCCAATGGCATGACACGACACAAAACAGCCCTCACGTCAAGCAGGAAAAAACGCTGCCCTGACATCTGCGCGTGCAAAGTGCCTGTTTTATTAGTAACCCTTTGATTTACAAAGAATTGTCCTTGTTTCGAAAAATTCCTGTATGTTTTTGTTTATCAGAGGTTTGCAAGGGCAAAAATTACATCAGACATAATTTAAACTACATAGGACATAGAAAAAATTATGTCTGATGTAGTTTTTCCTATGTCCTATGTAGTTTTTCCCGCAAATCGCGGCGGCGTTCATTTTCCGCCACCAGTTTTTGCGCACGCTTGTCAAAGTATCGCCTTCAAGGCGTCCTCGAGCTGCTGTTTGGGAACTCCACCAACAATGGTGTTGGCGAGCTTTCCGTCCTTGAAGTAAAGCACTGCCGGAATCGACATTATGCCGAAACGCTGGGCTATGTCGCCGTTGTCATCCACGTTGCAACGCCCCACAATCGCCTTGTCGGAATAAGCCTCCGCTATCTGCTCCACAAAAGGCATGATGTGGCGGCAAGGACCGCACCAGTCGGCATAGAAATCAACCATCAAAGGCTTTCCGCCGTTGAGCAGTTCGTCAAAGTTCTGTTCTGTAATCTCAATCTCCATATTGTTGCTGTTTTTGTTTCTTAATCAAATACATTCAAATGCCGTGCCACGTCAATAGTCGCGCACGAAATATGTATAGTCGCCGTCATCGAAATAAAGCCTGAAAGCGTTGCGCCCGTCAAAGTCGATGTCCCAAGATTCCGAAGGGCGGTCGTTGTAGCGGAAGTATATCCTGTGGCGGCTCGCCTCCCAGAGAAAAGAAGAGTAGTCCGACACACTGCCATAGTCGTATTGCGTAATCATGCCCGTGCCGTCTCCATAGAACTTCACCACGGTGTAGGAATTCCCCCAGTCGTCCTGCGTGTGCCATTCCCCCACGAGCCTGTCCTCGCTCCACCACGCATCGTCCCCGCACGAGGAAAATACGAAAACAAGCGTGAGCATGAGCAGCAACACAGCCGCCGACGGTCTTTTGACAATAGCTTTCATTTTCAAAACATTTTGCATCAGTGCAAAAGTACGCATTTTTTTCATAACTTTGCAAGGAAACTGTTTCCAGCCCAAGCCAGTGGCGGAAAAGTGTAAGGAATAACTAAAAAACAGATATATGAAAGCCCAGAAACTCATTCTTTCCGCGTTCGCACTCTGCGCCGCATTTGCAGGTGCAAACGCCCAAAGCAAAACCATTGCCGGACAAATGTCATACTACACCCCCGGCAACCAGCAGGTGAAGCACTCCTCGTTCGACGCAACGTCGGGCAAATTCACCTCAAACCCCGACGCACCGTTCACCGTGGAGAGCAAGGTGGCGAAAAACGGCGACGAGGAAGTTGTTACCGTGAAAGTAACCGCCACCAAGACCGCCTACTTCCGCGTGGAATACACAAGTCCGTTTGAAGGCACTGCCGACGGCTGCCTGTACTATATGCCGGGGTTCTGGTATCACAAGAACCTGCGCTCGCCCAAGGAAGCCCCCTCGTTCAAGACCTCGAAGACATGGATGGTGAGGGAGGACCGCCTCAGCACACCACTCACTGGCATATTCAACACCGAAAGCGGAAACAGTATGGTGGTTCTGCGCCACGCCCCCGCGCAAGGCTATGACTGCCTCACGCAGAAAGAGTCGGGCGACATGGTGCTTTCGGGAAAATCAACCGTGGGCTACACCGGCTTCAGCAACGACAACGCATTCAATATGCCGGCACTCGTGTTCGGCTACCCTTATATGGAAAGCCCCAAACGCTACATACGCAAGCTGACGCTGATAGAGCCGATTTGGACTTTCGCGAAACTCGAAAAAGGACAGAGCGAAACCGTGAGCTGGAGCATACGTCGCGCAAAATATGCCGACTACTCCGAATTTGTGGCGGGAACGTGGCAATACTCCTACGACTCGAACAAGCCAGAACCTGTTAAGCAGAAATACAGCGACGACAAGGCAAAGGAGATAATGACAAACTATTTCAAGGAGGCGTTTGTTGACAAATACCCCCTGAAATACCTCTCGGCGGGAGGCATGGTGGTGGCAACCTGCGAGTCTCCGTCGTGGGCGGAAGTGGGCTTCATCGGCCGCACTGTGCTCAACGCTTTCAACTCACTTGAATACGGCGAGAAAAACAACCGTCAGGATCTCGTGAAGATAGGCAACAGCATAATCGACTCCTATCTTGAAAACGGCTTCACGCCCACCGGGTACTTCCGCGAGCAGCTCGACCTCGACGCAAAGGACGAGCCGAACGTGTTCAGCATACGCCGCCAGAGCGAGGGCGCAATGGCGATATTCTACTACCTGCAATACGAAAAGCAGCACGGACGCAAACACGCAAAATGGGAAGCCCGCATGAAAACGCTGCTCGACAATTTCGTCAAGATGCAGAAAACCGACGGCTCGTTCGCACGCAAATTCAACGCAAACTCACAGGATGTTGACGCTTCGGGCGGCAGCACGCCGTGCGCAACGCTTGCCCTCGCAATGGGATACAAGTATTTCAAGAACAAAACCTATCTCGAAGCGGCGAGAAAGACCATAGGCTATCTGGAAAAGAACATAATCTCAATCTCCGACTACTTCTCGTCAACGCTCGATGCGAACTGCGAGGACAAGGAGGCTTCGTTCTACGCCTGCGATGCACTCTACTACATTTCGTTCGTAACCAAGGGCAAGGAACGCCAGCACTACATAGACCTTTGCAAGAAAGCGGCGTATTTCTGCGCGTCGTGGTACTACACATGGGACGTTCCGTTTGCCGAAGGACAGATGCTGCACGACCTTAACTTCAAGTCGAGGGGCTGGGGCAACGTTTCGGTGGAAAACAACCACATTGACGTTTACATTTTCGAGTTCGCAACAATCTTGAAGTGGCTCAGCGCAAATACCGACGAGCCGAGATTTGCCAAGATGGCGGACGTAATCCACACCTCAATGCTCCAGCTCATGCCCACAAACGGCGACCTTTGCGGAGTTGGCAAGGCAGGATATTACCCGGAGGTTGTGCAGCACACCACATGGGACTACGGTCGCAACGGAAAGGGCTTCTACAACGACATATTCGCTCCGGGCTGGACTGTAGCGTCGCTCTGGACGCTGCTGAGCGAAGACCGCGTGAGCGCATTCTTCAACTCCAAGAAATAACACCGCAGGCCGTGGCTACAAACAATTTCAAAATGCAGCGTCTCTACCTCCGCGTGAGTTCGGAGACACTGAGTTTTGCGGTTTACCACCCTTTCGGCGGCAAGCCCCCGGTTGTGGAAAACTATGAGGTCAATCCCACGGCTTCGCTCAACGTAAACCTTAAGGAGGCACTCGCTTCCCTACCCTTGGCGCAGGAGAATTTCTCCCGCGCCGAGGTTCTTCTTAACGTGCCCTACACGCTGAAGCCTATCGAGCTTTTCAACGAGGAGGAGGCGGAAGGCATATACCGCACCTGCTTCCACAATGCGGAAAACGACCGTGTGTTCTACGACGTGGCGGGAAACATCGGTACGGCCCTCATATACGGCATAAGCGACGCCTTCTGCCGCGTGATAGACGACAATTTCCAGTCTGTGCATTTTTCGTCAACAACCACCGCCGTGGCAAACCGGTTTGCCGAAGCCGCGCGCGGCTCGAAACGCAACACGCTCTACGCCTACCGCCACGAGAACCTCATGGACATGTTCGTGTTCCGCGCAGGGCGGCTGCAGCTCGGAAACCGATTCACAACCATGGGCGTGGAGGACGCGGCATACTATGTGCTGCTCGCCGTGCAGACCCTGGGGATGAACGTTGACGAGGACGAGTTCAACATCATAGAGCCTGACAAAACCGACGGAAGCCTTGCCGAAAGACTGCGCGACTTTGTAAACGACGTGAGGGAGGAGGACATGAAAAAGACATTCGGACGAAGCCCGCTCGCCGATGCCGAAAACGTGCCATACGACATGGCGGCGTTCCTAATGCAGCCATACTGACAAAAGACGAACACTATGAGAGTTATAACAGGCATATACAAGGGGAGGCACTTTGAAGTTCCGCGCACATTCAAGGCACGCCCCACAACCGACTTCGCCAAGGAGAACCTGTTCAACGTGCTGCGCGGGTACACCGACATAGAGGGCGCGGAAGTGCTCGACCTCTTTGCGGGAACAGGGAGCATAACCGCAGAGTTCCTTTCGCGCGAATGCGCAAGCGTTACATCGGTGGAGCTTGACCGCGAACATTATGCCTACATTAACGGAGTGATAAAAAAGCTCGGCGCGGAAAACTGCCGTCTGCTTCGCGGAGACGCGCTGCGCTTCATAAAGCGCGCCACACAAAAGTATGACATCATTTTCGCAGACCCTCCCTACCAGCTCAAGGAGCTTGCCCAAATACCGCAAATGGTGATGGACGCAGGGATGCTTAAACCAAGTGGGATAATGGTTCTCGAGCACGGCAAGACAAACGATTTTTCATCGCATCCCTGGTTTTTCGACCACCGCTCATACGGAAGCGTAAACTTCTCGTTCTTCTCGGAAGAGCGGGCAAAGAGTCGCGAACAATAAACGCCACTCCTGCCAAGCGGCAATGTACAGAGCATATCCCCGACACGCCACACAACCGCCCAACATTCAATCAATCAAGAAACTGCACCTCCATAGGGGCGTATTGCATACGCCCCGAATTGCGCAGATTTGCGATTTTGTGGCAACAATTCGCAGTGCGGTTCATGCGGCGGTGTACAGGGCGTATGCAATACGCCCCTACAAATGGCGCAAAACAAAAAAATATTTGTTCATTTCCCAACACCCAGAAAACTACATAGGACATGGAAAAAACTACGTCCGATGTAGTTTGAATTATGTCTGATATAATTTTTTCTACATAGGACATAGTTTTTC
>CAVCON010000080.1:8062-11024 GCA_963603805.1 Oscillospiraceae bacterium | reverse complement strand
GATATAAAATTATGTCTGTAAAACACACTAAATCAGAGAGAAAATGAAGTATAAGAAGAAATCTGTCTTTCGGCAAATGTATGATGCGCTGCCAACAGAACGCCCACAAGCTCCAAAAACAGCATGGGTTAATGACATAGCGGCAGTGGCAAAGGTACATCCCACGACTGTAAGGTGTTGGCTTGCTGGAACACAGAAGCCAGACGAATTGAGAACTGACATTATCGCTAAACACCTTGGCGTTAGTGCAAAAGAATTGTTCAACTCTTAAAAGTATATGCGATGAACAGGGACACTTTGGTAAACTTAATCGGTATGTGTGTTTGGGGTGCTATCGCCCTGTGTTGCACAATTACCATGTTTCTAAATTGGGGACATATCATTTTCGCCCTTGCAGGTTGGGCATTTGCTTGGCTCTGCTATGTGGAGAATGAGTATTGCACCGAAAGCGTGAGGGACTATTTCAAGCGCAAGCGTAACAGGAGGGCATGGTATGGCTATTACGATGGAGTTGTACGAATTGAAAAACATCTGTAAGGAAATGGCTGCTTTGGGTGCTGCCACGATTGTACAGAACAACGCACCAAGCAAAGACTTGGTTTCACGGCGTGAGGCATATCGCCTGTTTCAAGAAATGCGAGTGAGGCGGTGGGTTGAGCAAGGTCTTATAACTCCACAACGTAATGGTGCTGCCCCCAACTCAAAGCGTTTCTATTCAATGGCAGAGTTACAATCGCTCAACAATGCGGAAACATTAAAAACAATCATTAACAGATAAAGGAACTTATGAAGAAGATTAGCGAATTTATTTCTGCCTATCTGAAAGGCAGAAAGGAACGCAAAGCCGAACAGCAGAAAGCGGTGATGCAAAGCGAGTCCTTGAAAGTAGTGCAAGTGATGGAGTTTCAAAACCAACTCTACATTTGCTACAACAACATTCCACTGATTGATATTCGCTATGTGGAGAATGTGCAATCGGTGCTGAATGACGCACGGACAATCAGAGAAAAGTATATCGAAAGTAACAACATCAAATTTGGCGTACAATGAAAAAAATTATTTTGAAATCGCTTGCCCTTGTGAATTTTAAGGGTGTCCGTGATTTTAGCATTGCTTTCAATGACGGCATTACGACCGTGTGCGGAGATAACGGCACGGGCAAGACAACGCTCTATGATGCGTATCTGTGGCTGTTGTTCGGCAAGGACAGCACAGGCAGAAGTGACGGTGCTAACGGCTTTAACGTAAAGACCACAGACGAAAGCGGAAAGCCTATCTACCGACTGGAACATTCGGTTACAGCCGTGCTTGACGTGGACGGAAAGGAAATCAAACTGCAACGCTCACTGGTTGAGAAATGGCAGAAAGTGAACGGGACCACCGATGAAGTGATGAAAGACGAAACACAGTATTTCATCAACGATGTGCGGACACGCAAAAGGAAATGTTGCTTGGCATGGTCGGCAACATAGATGATGAAGAAGTGGCGGCTACTGACCCCGATTTTCTTGCATTGCTTGACCAAATCAACGGCACAAGCCTCGCAAAGTGGGCAAGAGAGATTGCGGCTAAGAAAAAGGCTTGCAATGATGCACTTGCCGCCATTCCCGCAAGTATCGAAACGGCACAGAAACTAATGCCAGAAAGTGAGGATTGGGCGGTGCTTGAAAAGGAACTGAAAGGAGTGCAAGACAGAGTTAAGGAGATTGACGCACAGATTGCCGACAAGTCAGCACTCAATGATGGACTATACAAGCGCAAGATGGTGCTGTTGAACCAACAGGCAGACAAGCGCATAAAGTTGTAAGACCGTGAAAATGCTATCCGCATGGAAGCGAGCGCAGCACACAACAAAGCACTTTCAGAACTCCAAGACCTGCAAAACAGCCTATCGCTTACACAAAACAACATTGAGAATAAGCGCACAGAGAAAAAGGCTGTTGATGCAAAGGTCGTAGAGCTTGACGGAAAGTTGGTAGAAATGCGTGAGCAGTTCAAGAGTGTTGCAAAAGAGCAATTCCCAGAGCCAAGCGGTGATGCGCTTGTGTGTCCTACTTGTGGTGAGCCATACAAAGGCGAAAACTTGGAAAATGCCATTGCAAAGTTGCGTGGAAACTTTGAGCAAAACAAATCCAAGCGACAGAAAGACATTCAGACCAAGGGCAAGCAGTACAAAGCCGAATACGACAAGGCGGTAGAGCAACAGACCAAACTAACAGGCTTGATTGCCAAACTTGAAGATGATGCACTTGAAATAAAGGGCAATATCGAAATCAAGAAAAACAACATCCCTGTTGCTGGTAATGCTGACGAGGCTATTGCCAACGATAAGGAATGTTTGGATTTACGCAACGACATAGCAGAGATAGACAACCAACTGAAAGCAGAAGTGCCACAAGCAGATGTGTCGGAACTGCAAAGCGAGAAAGCCAACCGCAACGCTGACATAGCCGAAATAAACAAGCGACTTGGCAAACGTGCCATGATAGAGCGTGTGAACAAAGAGATTGCCGACCTTGAAGAAAAGCGCATAGCCAACAATCAAGCCAAGGCAGACTTGGAGAAATGGGAAGATGTCTATTTGCGCTTTCAGAAAGCCAAGGATGAAGTTCTTATGCAACGCATCAACGGCTTGTTCAATGTAGTTTCGTTCTCATTCGTTAAGGAGCAGAAGAACGGAGGCGAGAAAGTCACTTGCTATTGCACCGTGAATGGAGTGCCTTATGCTGATGTCAATGCCTGTGGCAAGGTGAACGCTGGCTTGGATATAATCAACGCTATATGTGCCACCAAGGGCATATCTGCTCCAATATTCATAGACAATAGGGAAAGTTTTAACCAGATAATCCCTACAATATCGCAGATTGTGAATTTGCGAGTAAGCAACGACAAACAACTTGCCATTAAAGCATAATTCGATATGGAAGAACAGAAACAAATGACAGCACAGCAACCGCAAGCA
>CAVCON010000080.1:0-8052 GCA_963603805.1 Oscillospiraceae bacterium | reverse complement strand
AAGCAAGCGGTGCTGTTGCCCAAAAGCCACAGGCGAAGAACTTAGACACGCTGAAAAGAGTGCTTAACGCTGATTCCGTGATGGCACAGTTCAAGAACGCACTTAGCAAGAACGCATCTACATTCGTGGCTTCGCTCATAGACTTGTACAGTTCGGACAGCAAACTGCAATTGTGCGACCCTAACCAAGTGGTGAAAGAGGCTCTGAAAGCAGCGGTTTTGCACTTGCCCATAAACAAGGCATTGGGACAGGCTTTCATCATTCCTTTCTACAACACGGTGACGGATGCAAAAGGCAATCGTGTGAAGAAGTACGAGCCAGTGTTTCAGATAGGCTACAAAGGCTTGTATCAGCTTGCAATGCGTACTGGCAAGTATGCTATCATTAACGCTGATGTGGTGTATGAGGGCGAGTTACAGCGTGTTTCCAAGCTGACGGGCGAGATTGATGTTGAGGGTCGCAAGTTGTCTGAAAAGGTTGTTGGCTACTTTGCCTACATTCAGTTGGTGGATGGCTACCACAAGGCAATCTATATGTCGGTTGAGGATATGGCGGCACACGCCAAGCGTTACTCCAAGGCTATTGCTTTCAATCGAAGTGTGACGGTGGAAACATTGCTAAACCTCGCCAAGCTGCCTGTCAATGCCGACAGTTCACAAGTCGGGTGGCAAGGTAACTTTCACGCAATGGCAATCAAGACCGTGCTACGCAATCTGTTGGGCAAGTATGGCTATCTGACGGTATCATTGCAAGAGGGTATTGCCACGGACGCACAGAGCGACACAGACGAAAAGCAAGTTATTGTTGCCGATGCACAGGCGGTAGAAGTCGTTGATGATGCAAACGTAGAAACTGTTTTGATTTTTTGCATTTAACCAATCCTTATCCTTTACTTCCGCCTGTGCTTTGAGCGTCTTTTTGGTCACGTCCGTCCCTCTTCTTCGTCAGACAGCCCGCTATCTTCCTCATCAGAATGACGAACCTGTCTCAAAAATACATCTCTAATCATGAGGTGAAAAAATTAAAACAGTTTCTACATATTTGCATAGCATATTGCATACGTTATGTGTGCCACCGCACGAACCGCACCGCAAACCGCCGCCACAAAACCGCCAAACCGGCGTACTTTCAGTACTGTTTTATACCCAACTAATTATATTGTATGCGGTTTTTGGCAACGCGCTATGGCTGTGGCTGTTTTTATTCATATATTTGCAAAAAGAACTTTACAAAACAAATAAAGTATGAAAAAAAGTGTACTTGCTAAGGTGGTCATGGCTTTGTCGCTGCTGATGCTTGCGGCGTGCAGCGACGACGGCTCATTGACACGTGATGACCAGATAGGCGTTCGCGCCGACGGCGATGCGTCGGATGTTGTGCAGGAGGTGCCTGTGCTTCCCAAGAAGCAGATGAGGGCGGTTTGGATAGCCACGGTTTACGGCCTTGACTGGCCCAACGGAAACTATTCGGCAGTTACCCAGAAAAGGCTGTATGTAAGCTATCTCAACCTTTTGCAGAAATACAACATCAATGCCATTTTCTTCCAGGTGCGCCCCATGGCTGATGCTTTCTACAACTCGCAGTTCGAACCGTGGAGCCAGTATATAACCGGCGTTGCGGGGAGAAGGCCCGGGTATGACGTGCTGAAATATATGATTGACGAGGCGCACAAACGCTGCATAAGTTTCCACGCGTGGATAAACCCTTACCGCATAGCCAAGCGCAACAGTGCGTCGGACGCTTTCCCTACCCTCGACAGCAAAATACCCAAGGAACTGGTGAAGGACTACAACACCATAAGGGTTTACAACCCCGCACTTCCCGAAACGCGGGCAAGGCTCGACTCCATAGTGAAGGACCTTATCGTGAAGTATGATGTTGACGGCATTCACATGGACGACTATTTCTATCCCTCGCTCACAAGCGGCGAGAGCATGAACGACGATGCGGAGTTCCAGAAATACAAAGGCTCTTACTCCGACATTAACAACTGGAGGCGCAACAACGTAACCCAGATGGTGAGGAGCTTGCAGCAAACCATACGCGACACCCGCAAGGAGGTGGTGTTCTCAATCTCCCCGCAGGGCAACATTGAGAACGACTACAACGGACAGTACGCCGACGTGAACAAGTGGATGCTCAACGGCTGGTTAGACGTGATGATACCGCAGATATACTACAAGACCGGCACTGGATATTACGATTTCAACAACCGCGTGAACCAGTGGGCGACCAACGCAAAAAGATGTGCGCTGCTTGTGGGCTATCCCATATACCGCTACGACCCCAGCTCCACCGTGGAGGGCTTCCAAACCAACGCCATGCTTACCGAGCAGTTCGCCCTTGCCGACGCAAAGGCGAAGATTTCGGGCGATGTGCTTTACAGGATGAGGGACATGGTAACAAACCGCTGCGACATCAACTCCGTAATCATGAACCGCTATGCCAAGAAGGCTCTCATCCCATTCTACGGCAAATACACCGAGGTTAAGCCCGCCACCCCGGGGAACCTGAAAATTCTCAATATAACCGAACTCACGTGGGACGCAGTTCAGGAATGCTACTACGCCGTCTATCGCAGCAACGGCGACAAGCAGGAGGCCACGCTCGTGGGAGTAACCCCCTCAACCTCGTTCACACTGCCCGAGGACGGAAAGTATTTCGTTACCGCCGTAAACAGGCACGACAATTCGGAAAGCGAAATCTCCGAGATAATAAACTACTCCAAGCAGGAGCAGACCATAGGCATAACTCCAATAAGGGTGAAATGAAAGGAAAACTAAAAACATAGGCTATGATTAAAAACATTTTGATTGCGGCAATTGCGCTCCCGCTGGCGGGATATGCGCAGGTGCTGAAAGTCGGGACGGTTGAGAAAGTGAGCGTGCCGGCGGAAACGCCTTCGGTTGCGGCGTTCAGCCCAAACGGGGACTTTCTTTTGCTGACAAGCCCCGTGTATGACGGACTGGTGAAGTATGACCTCTTAACCCATAAAGGCGAAAGGCTCACCGATGCGCCGGGCGCGGGGTATGGGGTGAAACTCTCCTCCGACGGCAAGAGCGTTGTTTACCGCGAGAACTCATACGGCAAAAACCACTTGCGCCACGTGGCTCTCCATTCCATGAACCTTTCAAACGGAAAGAAGAAACGCCTGCTCAAGGCCTCGCGCAATTTGCAGGGCTACTCGGTCGAAGGGGCGCAGGCTTCGATTGTGAACAACGGCAAAAAGACCGTAAAGACCCTCGCTTCGGGTGTGAGGAAAACAGATGTGCCTTCGTTTTCGATTAACGACCGGCAGCTGATGATAACCAAGGGCGGAAAGACAACGGTGTTCTCGCCCAACGGAACGGATAACAGCTATATTTGGCCCGAACTCTCGCTCGACGCTACAAAGGTCGCATATTACGTGGCGGGGCAGGGTGCGTTTGTGTGCAACGTTGACGGCACGCAGATAATCCCGCTCGGAATTGTGAGAGCTCCCAAATGGTATGACAGCAACACTGTGGTGGGAATGCACGATGAGGATGACGGCGAGAAGGTTTGTGCGTCAAGCATTGTTGCGGTTACGCTCGACGGCAAAAGGCAGGTTCTCACCGCCGACACCGTTATGGCAATGTATCCGCAGCCCGCGCAAAACGCCGGCAGGGTTTCGTTCTCCACACCACAGGGCGGTACATATATAATTAATGTGTCAAAATGAAAGGAACGATGAAAAGAACAATACTTTCCCTCGCCGTGGCGGCGGTGTCTGCCGGCGCAATGGCGCAGAGCGCATCCGACGTGAGGATATACATAAACCCCGGACACGGAAGCTGGGGGCCGAACGACAGGCCCATGCCCACAATCCCCTATCCCAATCTCGCCTCGACCGGAAGACCCGACACTTGCGGTTTTTACGAGTCAAACACCGACTTGTGGAAATGCCTCAAGCTCGGCGAGACACTTGAGAAAATGGGCGTGCAGAAGAAGAACATAATGTACTCGCGCCGCCTTAATGGTCCTTATCCTTACGTGAGCGGCGCGGTGGACGAGGCTAAATACAACCGCTCCCTGTCGGAAATAAGTGCGGAGGTTGACGCGAACAATATGGATATGTTCATTTCGATACACTCCAACGCCGCAACCGACGGCACAACGACAAACTACCCGCTCATACTCTATCGGGGGAATGACGGCGACGGCGGGGACTACGCCAAAGGAAGCCGCGACATTTGCAAGGCTCTTTGGAAGCCCCACTATATGGACGAACTCGACCCTCAAAGCGCGTACAGCCGCACAAGCATGAACATTCGCGGGGATGTGGACTTCTATCATTCTTCGTGGACAAACAGCAAAGGCTATGTGGGTTATCTCGGAGTTCTTATGCACAGTGTGCCAGGCTGTCTCATAGAGGGATTTTTCCACACCTATCAGCCGGCGCGCCACCGCGCACTCAACAAGGATTACTGCGGTCAGGAGGGCGTGAGGGTGGCTCGCGGCGTGTGCGACTACTTCAACCTTTCGCCCGAGACCACAGGTTACATAATGGGCACGGTGAAGGATATGCACGAGAAGATAGCAAACCGCCTTTTCAACTACGCTCCCAACACCAACGACCAATGGCTGCCGGTCAATGGGGCAAAGGTTTTGCTCAAAAAGGAGGGCGAGATGGTGCAGACCTATCAGGTTGACAAACTTTACAACGGAATTTTCGTTTTCGAGGGACTCGCCCCCGGCGACTACACTCTTGAGGTGGAGGCTGACGGCTACAAACCGCTCACCGACGAATACAAAAATCCCATAACGGTGAAGGCAAACGAGACATCATATGTAAAGCTGCTCGTGGAAAGCTCGTCCTACACCCCGCCTGTGATTGTTTACGAGAACTATCCCGATCCCGAACAGCCCGGTTACCTCAAGCTTCCGGCGCAGTTCAAGTTTACGCGCACCTCAAAGAACTACACCGACCTGAAGGGCGACTTGAAACGCGCCATAGTGCGCGGGGATTCCGCCGTGGTGCTTGCCGACAATGACGGCACGCCCGAAATCCACCTCATAAACCTCAAGACAAACACTTACGTCAAGAAAATAAGCACAACCGGCATCGTGGCAAAGGACGCATCCAACGCCGGCGACTATTCCACGCTAAGCGATATCGCGTTCACCGCCGACGGCAAACTAATTGGCGTTAACAGCATGCTTAACCAGTATAGCGGCGCACAGGTTGACGATGGCTACAAGCAGGGAACGCTCAGACTTTACAAGTGGGACGATTTCAATTCCAACCCCACGCTTTGGGCGACAACGCAAAGCTCCGCAAATTTCTACCGCGCCGTGATGGGAAAAACTCTTGCCGTGAGCGGCGAATCGAAAGACTGCACCGTTCTCACCACCGCAACGACCACCGGCGATTCCAAAGGCACGCGAATGCTGATGCTAAACATTGTTGACAATACGATAGCAAGCACCGTGTTCACGGAAAAGAACATCGGCACCGGCGGCAACTTCTCGTTGAAAAAGCAGGGCGAGAACCTGCAGCTCACTGTGTCGCCGCTTGCCGACGACAAGTTTGTTATTGACGGCGAACTAATGCTTCCGCAGGAGTTCACCCCCGCCAAGACATCCAACAACGACAGCGAGATGTCGGCGGAGTTTGCCGAGGATGCATCATACGCCATAAAGGCGGGGGCCACTGGAATATCGTTCTTCAAGTATGCGGGACGTTCGCTCATGGTTGCGCCATACGTCAACGGCACATCAGTTGGCGGACTGCGCCTATACGACGTTACCGACGGAATGGGCAAGGCTGTGCCGGTGAGCACTAACGCCAATTTCACCTACGCCGCTTCCACGCTTCCGTTCATGGCTTCCGGCTCAAAGGTTGACGGCGAGGATTTGACGCTCTATATGTTCACTGGCAACAAGATAACCAAGTTCACCACCGTCAACGTGTCCCAGCCGGTCGTTAAGGGAATAACTGCCTACGACCTCAAATACAGCCAGGGGACTGACGGCAACTGCACGTTCAACTTCACGGCAAACACCAAGCCACTCGAAGCATTTGTAATATTCTATGACCCGCAAAGCGGCGAGGCTCTCGACAGCGTGGCGGTAAGTTCGCCAAAAGAGGGCGTGAACATCGTCAAGGTTGCATACGAAAGCATTCCCAAGGTGGGCGACAACGCCGTAACATGGGCGGTGAGGCTCAAAGGCACGCCGGTTACGAACATCGTGCGGCTCAACACCGCCGGCGCGTCAACCAACTACAGCGGCAGGGTGTACTGCGCCGTTGACAACTCGCCCGAATCCGATTATTTCGGCAGGACGTATGTCATGAACTATGCGAGCTACAACAGCACGTCCAACGGACTTTACGCCTACACCCCAGCCGGCGCGAGGATAAACTCCACGCCCTATCGCGGCGGGCAGAACTTCACCATGGGCTACCGCATAAGCGTTGGCGACAATGGCAAGGTGTATATGGCAGACTACAGCGACAACACTTCGGGAGTGTATGTGGGCGACCCGGCAAACCTCACGGGAAGCTTCACGCAGTTCTTCTCAGGTACGCGCAACGATGCCGGACTCATAAGCAACGGCAGCGTGAATGTGGGTTCCTCAACCCCCTGTGTAACCGTGAAGGACGGCAAAATGTATGTGATGCTCGAAGATTTCGGCAACAACGTGGGCGTATATAATATAGGCACCGGGGCTTCCGCAGCCTCAACCTGGACAAAAGCCCCCAGCCGTCAGTTTGCCACAGGCTCTCTCGAAGCCAACGGCGAAGGGCAGATTGTTGCCGGGCCTGACGGAGGCGTGTGGGTGAGCCAGCTGAGGTATGTGAACAACAACACGGCGGGCGTTCCCTCGCTCATATACGTCAACGCATCGGGCAAGGTGGTGTTCAATTCCGGCAGCACCGACTTCGCAGACAACCTGAGCGGTTCGTGCGGGGCGGGATTTGCCGTGTCGCACGACAACAGGCTGCTCGTGATTAACGACGGCGACGGCGTGCTGCAGTTCTTCGACGTGGCATGGAGCGGAGGCACACCTACGCTCACGCCCAAGTATTCCTACACCGCAGCGGTGCGCAACGAGTCCGATCACAACGCAATATACCAAATGGCGTTCGACTACGGCGGCAACCTCGTATGCTCCGGCTCGTCGCTTGGCGTTTACTCAATCCCCAACGACAGGAACGAGACGCTTGTTCCGGCACGCAAGTCATACGCCGTGGTGAACTCCATCAACGCTCCCCATACAAATGCGGACAAGGCGGTGAAGTATGACGCGCAAAGCCGCACGTTTACTGCCGGGGACGGAGTGAAGCGCATCACAGTCTATGACGCTTCGGGCGCAAAGGTGCTCTCGTCAAAAGGCAGCACAATTTCATTGTCGGATGTGGTGCCGGGCGTTTACTTTATAAAGGTCGGCGAGTCCAAGGTGGTGAAGATAATGGTGAGATAAGGTACACCCGCATTTTGCGCGGGAAGTGTGCAAAAAGGAAAACCCGCAACTTTGGCTGTTGTGCCAAGGTTGCGGGTTGTTTGTATATGGCGGAAACGCCGCCACAAAGTCCGTTTTTTGCAACCGTTTGGTTATCAAAGGAATAAGCAGTTTTGCGGTGCTTTTGTAAGTTTTTGTTTTTCAGAGGTTTGCAACTGCGCAAAAAAGGTCTGATGTAGTTTAAATTATATCAGACATAATTTTTTCTACATAGGACATAGTTTTTCCCACATCAAATGTAGTTTTCACGGAACTTCGAGAGAAGCAATCGGTTGAGGTTTTGCGCGAATTATATGAACGGTGTATGTTGTTTTTGACAGCATACGGTATATATGTAGGGGCGTATTGCATACGCCCTTTACTCCACCGCTTGAACCGCACCGCAAACTGTCGCCGCAACATTGCATAATCGGCGCAATTCAGGGCGTATGCAATACGCCCCTACGGCGGCGCAATTTGTTGGTTGATTGGTTGCTGCGTATTTGTATGGCGTATTGCATACGCCCTTTACTCCACCGCGTGAACCGCACCGACAAACACTGTCGCAACATTGCAAATCCGTGCAAT
>CAVCON010000079.1:0-11054 GCA_963603805.1 Oscillospiraceae bacterium | reverse complement strand
GTAGGGGCGTATTGCATACGCCCTGTACACCACCGCATGAACCGCATCGCAAACCACCTCCGCAACATTGCAAAGCGGCGCAATCCGGGCGTATGCAATACGCCCCTACAAGCGGTGCTATTTTCTGATTAACTACCGTTTATAAATTTGTAATACATATCACATACGTCCTGTACACCGCCGCATGAACCACACCGCAAACCTCCGCCACTACATTGCAAAGTGGCTCAATTCAGGGCGTATGCAATACGCCCCTACAATTGGTGCAAATTTCTGATTAACTGTTGTTTGTGTGTTTATAACGTATGCCGCATACGCCCTGTACACCACCGCATGAACCGCACCGCAAACCACCGCCACGATATTGCAAAGCGGCGCAATCTGAGCGTATGCAATACGCCCCTACAAAGATGCCATTATTCTATTAACAAAAGTTTGCGTTTTTATAACGGTTGCCGTACTGTTGCCTCCAATAGGAAAATGCCAGTTTGGCGGTCTCATTCCAACGAGGCGCGGAAATTGCAGCCTTCCTTCCAGCGCGAGCAACCCAGGGCGGTTTTGCCGCGTATCACCGTGCCTTTCCCGCACAACGGACAAGCGTCGCCCTCTTTCACCGCGCTTTTGGCGGTTGCGGACTTTGCGGTACTTTTTTCCTTTGGCTTGCGCTGCACCGGAGACTTGGCGGTTTTGGGCTTGGCGGGTGAGGCTGTCCACGTTACGCGCCTCACATTCTGCTCGGCAATCACCGAGGCCACAATTTGGCTCACCATTTTCTTCAGTTCGTCAATGAACTGCGTTGCGGAATATTCGCCGCGCTCTATCTCGCGCAGCTTTTTCTCCCATTGTCCTGTCAGCTCGGCACTTTTCAACAGGTTCTCATGAATTGTTGCTATAAGCTCGCGCCCAGTGGCTGTGGGGAAAATCGACTTGCGCTGCTTGGCGATGTACCTGCGGCGGAAAAGCGTCTCTATTATGGCGGCGCGTGTCGATGGCCGCCCTATTCCGTTTTCCTTCAAGGCATCGCGCAGGGAGTCGTCCTCTACGTTCTTTCCCGCAGTCTCCATTGCCCGCAGCAAGGTTGCCTCGGTAAACGGCTTTGGCGGCTGTGTGGTCTTTTTGGCAACAGAGGGCTTGTGCGCACCGCTTTCGCCTTTCACGAAATCGGGCAACACCGCTTCGGGAACGTCTTTCTTGCTTTCCTCCTCGTCGTCATCATCGCGCTTTTGCACCGGGAACACGTTGCGCCATCCCGGTTCGAGAATTTGCTTTCCTGTTGCCTTGAACTTCACATCCTCACAATGGCCGAGCACTATTGTTGTGGCGAAGATGCAGTCGGGATAAAACGCCGCGATAAAGTGGCGCGCCACGAGATCGTAAACCTTAGCCTCGTCGGGGACGAGCGAATTTGCCGCCACGCCTGTGGGGATTATGGCGTGGTGGTCGGTAACCTTGGAGGTGTCGAAAAACTTCTTGCTTTTCTTCAACGCCTTTCCGCGCAAGGGCTGCAATATGTCGGCATACTGCTTGAGCGAATTGAGGATTGCCTTGCATTTGGGAAAGATGTCGTCGGAAAGATATGTGGTGTCAACACGTGGGTAGGTGGTAACGTGCTTCTCGTAAAGGCTTTGCGCAATCTGCAAAGTTTTTTCGGCGGAAAAGGAGAATTTCTTGTTGCACTCCACTTGCAGCGAGGTGAGGTCGAAAAGGCGCAGAGGGGCTTCCTTGCCCTCCTTGCGCGTTATGCCGTCAACGGTGAAGTCCCTGCCCTTGATTTTGGCAAGAGCCTCGCGGGCTTTGTCCTCATCGCTGTAATTGCCGCCCGTTGCCGTGAAAACCGCCCCGCGATAGTTGGTGGTGAGAACCCAATAGGGCTGCGGCACAAAGTTGTCTATCTCGTTCTGGCGGTTCACAATCATCGCCAGCGTGGGAGTCTGCACCCTGCCAACCGACAGCGGCTGTGCGCCGCGCTCCTGCGAGCCGAACTTCAGGGTATAAAGCCGTGTGGCGTTCATTCCAAGAAGCCAGTCGCCTATTGCGCGGCAAAGCCCCGCCTCATAAAGGTTTTTGTATGCCGCCGAGTCTTTGAGCGAGCTGAAGCCCTCGCGAATGCTCTCCTCGGTAAGCGAAGAAATCCACAGACGTTCAACGCCGCACTTCGCGCCCGACATTTGCAGCACCCACCTTTGTATAAGTTCGCCCTCCTGCCCGGCATCGCCGCAGTTTATAATTTTGTCCGCCTTTAGGAACAGTCCCTTTATCACCTTGAACTGCTTTGCCACCCCACGGTCTTTTTTGAGGCGTATGCCGAAGCGCGGCGGCACCATGGGCAGGGCGGCAAGACTCCACCTGTGCCAAGGCTCGTAATAGTCCTCGGGGTATTTCAATTCGCAAAGATGACCGAAAGTCCACGTAACCTGGTAACCGTTTCCTTCGATATACCCGTCGTGGCGTTCGGTTGCGCCGAGCACCTGTGCTATGTCGCGTGCCACACTCGGCTTTTCAGCTATGCAGACTATCATTTCCTAACTTTCAAGAGATATGGAGTAAATCATTTTCTCGCGGTTGAAATCCACCCCCGGCATATCGAAAAAGACATCAAGCGCACCGGCTGCCGCAAGCTCCCTCGGGCTGCCGCACACAGGCTTCATGCCACGGCGCATAACCCACAAAATGTCGGCGGCATGGAACGCCGTGCCCAAGTCGTGGGTTGCCGCCACCACAGTCTTGCCGTTTTCCTTGGCAAGACTTCGCAGCAGTCTGAACGTCTCCAACTTGCTTTCAAAATCGAGGAACGCCGTCGGCTCGTCAAGCAGTATCACCGGCGTTTGCTGGGCAAGCGTCTTGGCTATCATCGCCTTCTGCCGTTCGCCGTCGCTAAGCGAGGAAATTCTTCTTGTCCGCATTTCCCCGATGCCTGTTCTCACGAGCGCATTTTCCACAATTTCACGGTCGGCGGCTGAAAGCTTTCCCATGAAACCTGTATATGGTATTCTGCCAAGCGACACAAGTTCCTCAACAGTCATTTGCGCACTGAAAGCCTGGCGTTCCGTAAGCACCACGCCCACCACACGCGCCAATTCGCGCCGCGAACATTGGGCTATGTCCCTCCCAAGCATATATATATGCCCCGAAAGTGGCGGCTGAAGCCCCGCCATTGTGCGCAGAAGCGTTGACTTTCCCGCACCGTTCATTCCAAGAACGCAAGTGAAAGACCCTGCGGGCAAAGAAGCGGAAAACTCCTTTGTTACGCAAGCCCCGGCGTTACGTCCGTAAGCGGTGGCTATGTTCTCGAGCTTTACGGTGTTTTCAATCACGTGTGCAAAGATACGAAGTTTTAATCTTTTTGCAGAAGCGGCAGGCAATACGGAAATTTTCCATAACTTTGCTAACAAACAATTTGGCAAACACTTGCGTTTCGCGGGAACTGCGTTAAAGTGCATTAAGATGAAGAGGAAATTACAACTCAAACTGGTTTTTACGGCAATCATCACATTGACGGCATTGCCTGTTTTCGCCCAAGGGACACTTGAGGATTATAACCGGGCATACCAGGCACAACGGAAGTTCGAGGCTAACAACGTATATTATGACAATGTAAACGCCACGTGGCTGGCAGGTGCGCCGGCGTTCTGGTATGTGCGCAACACTCCGAACGGCCCGAGATATGTTTTGGTGGATGCCGCTGCAAAGAAAAGGCAACCGCTTTTCGACCACGCCGACCTTGCCGGAAAACTTAAGGATGCCGCCGGTGCAGACGTTAATCCCGACGCAATTTCCCTGCACGGTTTGCGCACTACAAGCAAAGGAGACACGATTTGGTTCTCACACTCTGGAAGAAACTGGGAATATCTGCCCGCAAAGAACATACTAAACGACAAGGGGGAGGTAAGAAGCCGCTATTCGGGCGCACAACCGCATTGGATGGTAGTGAATGAGGAAAAAGACGCAGGACCTGCACTTTCGCCCGACGGCACAAAGGAGGCGTTTATAAAGAACTCAAACGTTTACGTCAGGGACATAAAAACCAGAAAGGAAAAGCAGCTTAGCATTGACGGCACTGACGGAAACTATTACTCATCGTGGATAAAATGGAGTCCCGACGGCAAGAAAGTGGTTTCATGCAAAATCCGCCCGGCGCAGAAAAGGTTTGTGCATTACGTGGAGTCATCGCCCTCCGACCAGTTGCAGCCGAAACTGCACAAGCAGGAATACGCCAAGCCCGGGGACGAACTCAGATTCAAAGTGCCGTGCGTTTTCAATGTTGAGACAGGGGAAGCCGTGATACCGCCAACCGAACTTTTCGCCGAGCAGTACGATTTGTCAGCCCCCGAATGGAACGGCGACGGAAGCGCAATCACGTTTGAATACAACCAGCGCGGACACAAGATGTATCGTGTGCTTGAGCTGTCGTGTGAAACAGGAAAGGTGCGCACGCTTATAGAGGAGACTTCTGACAAGTACGTAAACTACACGCGCCGCTTCAGGCACGACACTTCCGACGGCAAGCGAATTATATGGATGAGCGAGCGCGACAACTGGAACCATCTGTATATGTACGACCGAGCCAAGGGTAAGCCAATACGCCAGATAACCAAAGGCGAATGGTACGTGAGGGAGATTGTGAAAGTTGACGAGGACAACGGCAAGATATATTTCTCCGCCAACGGCGTAAACACGGACGAGGACCCTTACAACATACGCTATTACAGCATTGATTTTGACGGGAGAAACATGAAAGACCTCACGCCGTCGAAAGGAAATCACAGGGCCACCTTCTCGCCCGACATGAAATACCTTGTGGACGTTGTTTCATCGCCCACCGACGCCCCTGTGGCAACACTCAGAAGCGGCACGGACGGAAAGGAGATAATGCCTTTGGAGAAAGCGGACATCAGCAAACTGACAGAAAACGGCTGGCGTGCGCCCGAAGTGTTCGCAGCCCCCGGTCGAGACGGAAAAACAATGATGTGGGGCGTGATACAGCGTCCCTCAAATTTCGACCCTTCAAAGAAATACCCGGTGATAGAGTACATCTACCAAGGGCCGGGCGACCAATACGTCCCCAAATCGTTCATGGCATACAACCACTGGCTTGCCCCGATGGCGGAACTCGGCTTCATCGTGGTTATGGTTGACGGAATGTCAACGTCATTCCGCAGCCGCGAGTTCGAGAACGTATGCTACAAGAACCTGAAAGACGCCGGGCTGCCCGACCACATTGCGTGGATTAAGTGCGCCGCGTCGAAATACCCCGAAATGGACTTGGAGCGTCTCGGCATCTACGGCTGCTCCGCCGGAGGGCAGGAGTCGGCAAGCGCACTGCTTCAATACCCCGATTTCTACAAGGCCGCCTATTCCGCGTGTGGCTGCCACGACAACCGCATGGACAAGATATGGTGGAACGAGCTTTGGATGGGCTATCCTGTTGATAAAAGTTACGAGGAATGCTCAAACGTGGCAAACGCGCACCTTTTGAAACGCCCGCTCATGCTTGTGGTGGGAGAACTCGACGACAACGTTGACCCTGCATCAACCATGCAGTTTGCCAACGCGCTCATAAAGGCGAACAAGCCGTTTGAGTTAGTGGTTCTGCCAGGGGCGCACCACACAATGGGCGAACGCTACGGCGACCACAAACGTTACGACTTTTTCGTGAAGCACCTCATGGGAGTGCAGCCGCCGGCGTGGGAGGATATTGAATATTGAGAACCGCGAAAATTATATTTGAATTAAGAAAAACTATGTCCTATGTAGAAAAAACTACATAGGACATAGGAAAAATTATATCAGACCTAATTTTTGCCACTTGCAATTCACTGAAAGCCAAATCGTTATCATTAAATCCACTTTCAAACCCATCTTGTTGAAATACAATGCGTTACGCCATTTTGGTAATATTTGCAGTTTCGCAAAGAACATGGCTGCGACTTGATATGGAAACAGGATGTCCGGCATTGGGAACTTATCGCATTCCAACAACAAACCGATTAGATATGTGAAGCAAATGAATATGGCAAAGCCGCCTTTACCGCGACTTATTCGCTTTTCGGGTCAATGGTGTAGTTGTAGTTCTGGTTGTCCGGCACGTCCCTTTTCCCAATTCCCTTTTGCATCATCGCTTTCAGTTCGGGCAGGTGGCTGCGGTAAACCCCGCGCGGAAGCACGCCGTATCTTTTGCACAGACTGGCTGCCATACCCACAACTTCGCCCTGCATTCCGGTGGTGCGCATGACGCGGGTCGTGCCCAAAGCCACGTGGGTAACGCTGATGTTGCGCCCCGCCATGAAAAGGTTGTTTACATTACGCGAATAAAGGCATCGGTATGGCACATCGTAGGGCTTCTTTAGCAAACGGTGGTTCGTTGCCGCCTTGAACTCGTGCCCGGGAAAGTTGGCATGGTTCAGCGAGTCGGGAAAATGCAGGTCGATGCTCCATGTGGTTGCAAAAGAAGCGTCTTCGTGATACACGTCTTTCAGTATGTCGTCCTCTTTCAGAATGTAGTCCCCCATAAGGCGGCGCGACTCACGTTTGCCGGCAACGTATGCCACCCAGCCCAATTTCCTGTCGGCATACTTTGCCTTTTGCGCCGAATGGTTTTTGAGCCAGCTCCAGTTTGCGTAAACCGTGAGCATACCGTAATCGCGTATCTGCTCGGCTTGGGTTATCTGGTTGCGGTTCATGCCAGTTTCCCAAGTCCATTCGCCCATCATAACCTGCTCGCAGTTGGAATCGTTGAAGTTCATGCCATAATTGAATTCAGGAAACTTTTCCTTCCCCTCAACAGAATACCACTGCACCGAAGCCCCCATTGTGGTTGTGTCGGGAACGTCCGGGGCATAACGCTCGTGAAATTCTTCTTTCCCCTCGCGCCCCATGCGCCAGTCAGCCCCGGCAAGCACGCCCACAGTGCCGTCGCCCGTACAGTCGGCAAAAAGCGGGGCGGAAAGCACCACCTTGTCCCCGCTCTCTATGTTCCGCGCCGACACCGACGATATGTTTTCGCCGTCCTTTGACACGGCGAAAGCGTGATAGCAGGGGAAAAGCGTGATGTTCCTCTCTGATTTCAGGAACTCCTCCTTTTTGGAATCCTCGTAAACTGCAGCCGGCTGTGCATTGCCGCCCTTTTCCGGCCCGAACTCGCGGATAATCCTGCCAAGCCCCTTGTTAGCTCCCATTTCTATGTTTCCGCCCAAATGCACGCGCACCTCCGAGCTGTTGTTCCCACCCCAGATGGGGCGGTCGTTGACAAGGGCGACCTTCATTCCCAGCCTCGCGGCGGTGGCTGCGGCGCACATTCCCGCAATTCCCCCGCCCACAACAACAAAGTCAAACTTGTGGTAAGAAGTGCTGTGGGGATTTAGTTTTTCGCGCCACTCTTGGGCTGCGCCGTTTGGCGGCACGTCCCCCTTGGCGTTTGTAATGTAAACGGCATCGCAGCGTCCGTCAAACCCGGTCAAGTCCCGCAGCGCGACATTCTGCACACCGCTTTTCAGCTTCACCTTGCCCACAAGCTGCCACGCCCACGCCGTGCCCATGTTACCGGCAACGCCAATGTTTTTTCCGTTCACTGCCACGGCGAAAGCCCCCGGTCCTTTGCCGGGACACCACGGCGCAGTCCAGTTGTAGGTGCGCACATACACGGTGTAAATCCCCGCCTCGCGGATTTCAAACGGCGTGCTTGCATCCTCCACCGGCGTTCCCATGCCGTGGGCTATGAGATAGGGCGAATGCATTATGTCCATAAACTGCTGGTCGGTTTTCCAGCCGCCCTTGTTTGCGAAAGCCTCCGCCTCAAGCAGGATGCTGTCGGCATAAACGCCCGTACACACCGCAAAAGCTGTAAACACCGCAAGAAAACTTCGGAAATGTCTCATGTTTCAATTTGTGTAAAAACAACCCCGCACCGCTTGACGCAGAGAGGATATGCTGCAAATTTACCATTTTAGCGCATAACGCACAGTGCGCCGTACACAAAAACAAACCCTCCGCGCAGAGTTTTCCGTGCGGAGGGTCGGTTTGTCCTTTGACTAACTTTCTAAAACTGCGATGATCCTATCCCAGATACTTTGTCAGGATGTTAATGTTCTCGTCATCGCGCAAGCGCCTCAAGGCGCGTTCCTTAATCTGGCGCACACGTTCGCGCGTCAAGTTCAGCGAGTTCGCCACTTCTTCGGCAGTCATTTCGTTGCATCCTATTCCGAACAGCATTTTAAGCACTTCCTGCTCGCGCCCTGAAAGAGTGCTCAACGCCGCATCAAGATCCTTTGACAAAGATTCCCGCTCCATGTTGTTGTCTGTCGCAGGAGCGTCCTCGTCGGTCATGATGTCGATAAGGGAGTTTGAGTCATCGTCCTGAAACGGTGCGTCAACCGAGACCTTCTTGCCGTTTGTGCCAAGAGCCTCCCTCACCTTGCCCTCGTCGGTGTCGAGAATTTCCGCGAGTTCCTGCACCGACGGGCGGCGTTCGTTGGCCTGCTCGAAATTCACAACGGCCTTGGCAAGTTTGCTTTGGAAGCCCACCTGGTTCAACGGCATGCGCACAATGCGGCTTTGCTCCGAGATTGCCTGCAGTATGCTCTGGCGAATCCACCATACGGCGTAGGAAATGAACTTGAAGCCTCTGGTTTCATCAAACTTCTGCGCCGCCTTTATAAGGCCGAGGTTTCCCTCGTCTATAAGGTCGTTGAGCGCGAGTCCTTGGTTTTGATACTGCTTTGCAACGCTCACTACAAATCGCAGGTTTGCGCGTGTGAGCTTGTCAAGAGCCCTGCGGTCCCCCTTGTGGATTTTCTGGGCGAGTTCCACCTCTTCATCGGTGGAAATCAGTTCTTCACGACCTATTTCCACAAGATACTTGTCAAGCGCGGCGTTCTGCCGGTTAGTGATGCTTTTGTTGATTTTTAGTTGCCTCATAATATTCCAAAAGTGCGCAAAATTACGATTTTATCCTGATATACCAAAGATGTAAACGCGCTTTTTCTGAATTTATTATGCAGAACGCCACGCTTCCGTTGTTTTTGTTGTGGGAAATGACTACTTTTGCCCGAAACAAATGAATTCAAGGCGATGAAAATAGGAGATACCGTAAGATTTTTGAAAGAGGTTGGCGGCGGAAGGGTTTCCGGCTTCCAGGACAAATACACCGTGCTGGTTGAGGATGCCGACGGCTTTGAAATCCCGATGCCCATAAGCGAGGTAGTTGTTGAGGGAGGCGAAAGCTACGAGGGCGGAACTTGGGCAAAGCGCAAGGAGGAGCAAAAGGCAAAGTCGCAGAACGCCGCAAAAACCGCGCAGCCCGAAACAGCCCCATTGGGAAAAGCCGCAGACGAGAAGCCAAAATTCCACCCCGCGCCGCTCGAACGCCGCGACGGCGATAGGCTGAACGTGTTTTTGGCTTTCATCCCCAACACGCCCGACGACATGGTGGAGACCACTTTTGACGCATACATAATAAACGACAGCAATTATTTCATAACCCTCACATGGCTTTCGGCGCAGGGCACGGCGTGGCGCGCACGCTACGGCGGCACGATAGAGCCGAACACCAAGGAGTTTCTTGAGGAAATAAGCAGGGAGCAAATTGACGACATATCGCGCATCGCCATCCAGATGATAGCCTACAAGCGCGAGAAACCCTTTGCGCTCAAACCTGCGATAAGCGTGGAGATGCGCATCGACGGCACCAAATTCTACAAGGCAGGGGCTTTCAAGCAGAGCCTGTTCTTCGAAGAACCTGCACTCGTGCTCGATGTTGTAAAGGACGACGAGCCTGTGCGCACAATGTTTGCCGACGCCGGGCAAATCCGCGAAGCCCTTATGGGGAAAAAGGAGGGGGAAACGGCAGCGAAACGCCCCGCAAGCGAACCGGCAAGGGTGAAGAAGGAAAACGAAATAGAGGTGAACCTGCACGACTACGCCCTGTTCGACTCCACAAAAGGGCTGTCAAACGCCGACATACTTAACCGCCAGCTACAGGAGGTGCGCGACACGATGGAAAAATACAAGCGCAAGAAAGGGATGCGCATCGTATTCATCCACGGCAAGGGCGAGGGAGTGCTGCGTGCAGAAGTGCTGCGCGAACTGAAACGCCACTACCCCTCATGCGCCACACAGGATGCCTCGTTCCAGGAATACGGCTTCGGCGCAACGCTCGTTACCGTGAAATAAATACGCGGGAAGTGTGCCGAAAAACAAATAAATAGCTATCTTTACACCTCAAGCTGATTACCTATATATGTTAACAGACAATGCCAAACAGATAATCCGAGAAATCCGCAAGTGCCTTACCACACAACCTGTGGAAAAGGCGTGGATTTTCGGGTCGTTTTCACGTGGGGAAGAAAGGGAGGACAGTGATGTTGACATCCTTGTAGAATACGACAAAAATGCCAAAGTGTCTTTGTTCACCATTTCCCGAATGGCCATAGCCCTGAAAAAAGCGGCAGGAAGGAATGTTGACGTTATAGAAAACGGCTGTCTGCTGCCATTCGCCGCAAGCAGCGCAAACCAAGACAAATTTCTGATATATGAGAGAAAGAGTCAAGGATAAAGGAAGGCTTGCCCATATAATAGCAGCGATAGAAACCTTGCTTGAAAACAAGGGAAAATACACGTTCGCTCAAATGCAAGACGACCCAATAATTTTCTTCGGTTTTGTAAAACACGTGGAAATTATAGGAGAAGCCGTATATATGCTCACAAAGGAGTTTAAGGAAGCACATCCGGAAGTGGAATGGGAGGTCATCGAAGGTATGCGCCATGTGTTGGTTCACGGATATTACCAAATTAAGCCGGAACAAATATGGCAAACCATCGAAGAAGATATTCCAGAGTTAAAACCGCAAATACAAAAAATTTACGACAGTTTAAGCTAAAGCGCAACAAAGAAACAGGCGATACGGTTCATGCGGTGGCATACAGGGTATATGCAATAGTCAGCACGCATACAATATACAACCAATTAACGATTTGCGCCACCGTAGGGGCGTATTGCATACGCCCTGAATTGCGCCGCTTTCGCAATGTTTCGGCGGCGGTTTGCGGTGCGGTTCATG
>CAVCON010000078.1:0-11078 GCA_963603805.1 Oscillospiraceae bacterium | reverse complement strand
GGTGGGTGTCAAAATGTCAGTTTCGGGGTTTGGCAAGCTGTTTGGATATTCTTGTGCGGATATTGATGTTAAACGAAACAATAAAACAAAAGATATGAACCTCGAAAAATTTACAATCAAAGCCCAAGAGGCAATAAACAACGCCGTTGACAGTGCGCGGCGGCATGGGCAACAGGCAATTGAGCCTGTGCATCTGCTGGCAGGTGTGCTGAAGTCGGGCGAAAATGTAACGAACTATATTTTCAACAAACTCGGAGTGAAGCCGGAGAATATTGTCCGCAGTGTGGAGGCGGAGATTTCGCACCTGCCGCGTGTAACAGGCGGAGAGCCTTATCTCAGCTCCGATGCCAACGCTGCGTTGCTGAAAGCCGAGGATTTGGCAAACCGCAACGGCGACGAGTTCATCGGACTTGAAACCATTCTCGAAGCCATTGCAGGAGGCACGGGCAGTGCAGCGCAGATATTGAAGGATGCAGGAGTGAATGCCGCAAACCTCAAGGCGGCGGTGAATGAGCTTCGCGGCGGAAGGAAGGTAAGCTCAAAGTCAAGCGAGGACACCTACCAGTCGCTTTCAAAATACGCCCGCAACCTCGTTGAGGCTGCGCGTCAGGGAAAGCTCGACCCTGTGATAGGGCGCGATGATGAGATAAGGAGGGTGCTGCAAATACTTTCGCGGCGCACGAAGAACAACCCTATACTTATCGGTGAGCCGGGTACCGGTAAAACAGCAATAGTCGAGGGACTTGCCGAGAGGATAATGCGCGGCGATGTACCGGAAAACCTCAAGGACAAGGAAGTGTATTCGCTCGACATGGGTGCGCTCGTTGCCGGCGCGAAGTACAAGGGTGAGTTTGAGGAACGCCTGAAATCGGTGATAAACGAAGTTACCCGTTCCGACGGACGCATAATCCTCTTCATTGACGAAATCCACACGCTTGTGGGCGCGGGAAAGGGCGAGGGCGCAATGGATGCGGCAAACATCCTGAAACCGGCCCTTGCACGCGGCGAGCTGCGGAGCATTGGCGCAACCACTCTTGACGAATACCAGAAGTATTTCGAAAAGGACAAGGCTCTTGAACGCCGTTTCCAGACGGTGATGGTTGACGAGCCGAGCGTGGAGGACTCCATTTCCATTCTGCGAGGCATTAAGGAGAAATATGAGAACCACCACCACGTGCGCATTCAGGACGATGCGGTGATTGCCGCCGTGAAGCTTTCAGACCGCTACATTTCCGACCGCTTCCTGCCCGACAAGGCCATAGACCTTATGGACGAGGCCGCCGCAAAGTTGCGCATTGAGCGCGACTCGATGCCCGAGGAGCTTGACGAGCTTACGAGAAAGGAGAAACAGCTCGAAATAGAGCGCGAGGCAATAAAGCGCGAGCAGGACGATGCAAAACTTTCGCAACTCAACAAGGAGATTGCCGAAATAAAGGAGAAGGCTGCCGACTACCGCTCAAAATGGGACGCTGAAAAGGAGGTAATTGCCAAAATACAAGGCAACAAGTCGATGATAGAGCAGTTGAAGTTCGAGGCCGACAAGGCCGAACGCAACGGCGATTACGGCAAGGTGGCGGAAATCCGTTACGGCAAGATAAAGGCGTTGAACGATGAGAACGAGAGGCTGCACGAGGACTTGAAAAAACGCCAGGGCAATGCGGCAATGGTAAAGGAGGAGGTAACTCCCGATGATATTGCCGATGTTGTGAGCCGCTGGACGGGAATACCCGTGAGCCGTATGCTGCAAAGCGAGCGCGACAAGCTTCTGCATCTTGAGGAGGAGCTTCACAGGAGGGTTATAGGGCAGGACGAGGCGATAACCGCCGTTGCCGATGCCGTGAGACGCTCACGTGCCGGGCTGCAAGACCCGCGCCGCCCTATAGGCTCGTTCATATTCCTCGGCACAACCGGTGTGGGCAAAACCGAGCTTGCGAAGGCTCTTGCCGAATACCTGTTCAACGATGAGAACATGATGACGCGCATAGACATGAGCGAGTATCAGGAAAAGTTCAGCGTGTCGCGCCTTGTGGGTGCGCCTCCGGGATACGTGGGATATGACGAGGGCGGACAGCTTACCGAGGCCGTAAGGCGCAAACCTTATTCCGTGGTGCTGTTTGACGAGATTGAGAAAGCCCATCCCGATGTGTTCAACATACTGCTTCAGGTGCTTGATGACGGAAGGCTCACCGACAACAAGGGGCGCGTGGTGAATTTCAAGAACACCATCATAATAATGACCTCGAACCTCGGAAGCCAGTACATACAAAGCCGTTTTGACGCGCTAAAGGACAACAGCGGCGCGGAATACGAGAAGACTGTTGACGAGACCAAGAACCATGTTATGGAAATGCTGAAGAAGACCATCCGCCCCGAGTTCCTGAACCGAATTGACGAGATCATAATGTTCCGTCCTTTGGAGAAGGATCAGATAAGGCAGATTGTAAACTTGCAGATTACCGGCATCCAAAAATTACTTGCATCTCAGGAAGTGAAACTCGAAGTCTCCGACAACGCCGTGCAGCTTATCGCAAACGCGGGCTACGATCCCGAATTCGGCGCACGCCCTGTGAAGAGGGCGTTGCAAAGAATGCTGCTCAACGATTTGAGTAAAAAACTCATTGCCGGTGAGGTGGATCGCACGAAACCCATATTTGTGGACGCTGAAAACGGAAATCTTGTGTTCAGCAACAGGGCTTGACTTAGGGCAAACCCATAAAAACGGCAGAAGCCGGGCATCTTGTAAAAAGGTGTCCGGCTTCTTTTTTGCTTTGTGCTTTGGCTTATAAATCCAAATCAATCTTTGCGCCCGCCATTGCCCAGCAGCGTGGCTGGACTATGCTTCCGAAGTCGCGGTATTTGTGTGCCGTCAGGTTGTCGGCGGTGGCGAATATCTCGTAGTGCGGCTGCTTCCAGCTAAGTTTCAGGTTGAGCAGGGCGTATGAGGGGTATTCTTTCAGCGTCCCCGCATTCTGTCCGCCGGGATAGCTTATGTACGTCCCCTCGCGCTTTTGCCAGCGCAGCGACCAGGAAGCCGTGAGCCGCGAAACGATTTTGTGATCGAGGGTTGCCACAAACTTGTGGCGAAGATACTCCATTGCGTAATTGGAACGGTAAACGCCTTTCCCGTCTTTCTTGTTCTGATGGATATATGCGTATGCCAGCGAAACGCGCCCTATTGGGAAGTCCGCATTAAGGAGGTTGCGGAAATCAGCGGCGGCGTTGACCGAAAAGCCGCAGTTGTCGAGCTTGAAGTTTGCCGAGTGGTAAATGTCGTCTGCCGAATACATCACCCAGTCTATCATGTCGGTGCCGTGGTTGAGGTAACCTTGCAGCGATGCTTCCGCCCAGGAGTTGCGCCATTCCGCACCGATTTTAGCCGAACTGACCTTTTCGGGCCTGAGTCCCACATTGCCTTCCTGTGTTGGGCTTTTGTAGTAAAGATCTGTGAAAGTGGGCAGCCGCATTGCCTTGTTCCATGAGGCGAAAAGCCGGAAACCGCCGCCGGGGCGGCAGCTTATGTCCACGCCGGGGTAAAGGCGGAATTTTTCGTCAACTGCCGTGTTGCGGTTTGCAAGCATTCCGGCGGAGAAGGTGAACGCCCCGGCAACCACGCTGTGTTCCACAAAATAGTTTATGTCTGTGCGGTGGTCGCTGTGGGTGTAGAAATTGCCTTTGTGCCCATTCACCTGCACGTATCTTGCGGAATCGAGCGGACGGCCGAGGTTTGACGAAAGTATGTTCTCGCTCCGCAGTTCCGCGCCTATTGCCGTGCGCCCCAAAAGCCACTCCGTCCATGCGTTTGCGGAGAATGAGAAAACGTCGTTGCGGTGGAAGTTCTCGCCGCGTGGCGAGCGGTGTATAAGCTCAAAGTGGTCGGTTGACCTAATCCATGAAATTTGCGGGGCAATGTGTATTTTTCCCTGCGTTTCGGCTTTGGCGGAGGCAATGATGCGTGTGTTCGACTCCCATTGGTTTGGGTACGCCGCGCTGTAGAACGTGTTTGCGCCGTATTCCTTTGTCGCGAGTCCCGCCTGCCATGAGGCTTGCACACCCTTGTCCCTGTATGTTCCGTTATAGAAAGCGTTGCCAAGATTGAACGCGCTGTTTTCCGTGCCGCCATTGCTCCGCGTGAAGTTTCCGCTCACGAAATGCGAAAAGCCGCCGGTCTTAAACCCTGCGTTCGCCCCAGCTCCCACGGTGCCGAACGAGCCGGCTGCCAAATTGGCGCGGAGCGAGTTTTTCGCAACCTTGCGTGTAACCACGTTGATTGCGCCGCTGAAAGCCTGGCTTCCGAACAGCCTTCCCGCCGCACCCTCAAGGATTTCAATCCTTTCAATTTCATCGGGAGATACCGGAAAATCGGAAACAAGGTGTCCCGTTTGCGGGTTGTTCACCGAAACGCCGTTCAGCAGCACGGTGATTTGGTCAAAAGAGCCTCCGTTGATGCTTATGTCCGACTGTACACCAAAACCGCCGCGCTGTCGGACATCCACGCCCACGGTTAGTTTCAGAAGATCGTTGACAGACGTCGCCCCCGCACGCTCAATCTGCTCGCGGGTTATGACGCTTACAACACGCGCCGCCTTGTCGGCGGCGATTTTGGCACGGCTCGCGGTTACTGTCGCCTCGCTGAGGTTCTGCTCCGCAATGGTGTCGCCGTCAAATCCCCTGTCGGGGTTTAGGGCGAGCGCGCTTTGCGTTGCTCCGAGCGTTGCCACGCTCAGCACGCCTATCCTCACTTCGCGGTGAAGGCAGGTGAGCAAAGCGTAGTTCTTGCGCGAGAAGCGTCTGAACGTTCCGGGCTGTGCCTGCTTGAATGGTTGTTTGAACATAACGAATATTGTAAAACGTCTTTGTGTATGCCAAATGTTGCATTTCAGTGCGTTTTGATGGAGTGGTGCGCCAAAATGCGGCTGCAAAATTACTAAATTATGCCAATGCGGAGTATTTTTGCAGCGACTTAGGGCATTTTTACGATGAAAGTGATAAACCGTATAGTGGGTTTCCTGAAAATGTGGCTGCTTCCCACGGCCATGACGCTGGGCACGGTTCTTTACCTGATGTTCGCCAATATCGGGGCGTTGTCCCCTTTCAGGCATTCCGCCCTGAGGCTCGTTGAAACGCTGATGCCTGTGGCGGTGTTTGCCACGCTGTTTTTCACGTTCTGCAAAATGAACGTCCGCGACATGAAGCCCCGCCCATGGCACGCGGCGACGCTCGCGCTGCAAACCCTGCTCTGTCTGGGCTGTGCGTTTCTGATTATAAAATTCCTCAAGCCCTCCTCTTTTCCCGAACTTGTTGCCGAAGGCGTGCTGGCGTGCCTTTTAAGCCCAACGGCAACAGCCGCCGCCGTTGTTACAGGCAAACTCGGGGGGAATGCCCCCTCCATAACCACATACACGCTCGAAAGCAACCTGCTGTCCGCGCTGCTTGTTCCGCTGATATGCCCGCTCATCCACCCCATGCCGGGAATACACGTTGTGGAGGCGTTCTCCGTGGTGCTGCTCAGGGTTTCACAACTGCTTGTGATGCCTTTTATTCTCGCGCAGTTTGTTAAATACGTCATCCCACCCCTGCACCGTAGGCTCACATCGCTAAAAAACGTGGCTTTCTACACGTGGGGCATAACGCTCGTTATGGTTACGGGCATGACAATGCGCGTGGTGTTCGCCCATCTCGACCGCCTTCACCTTGTCGCCGCCCTTGTGCTTGGGGCGTTGGTTGTGTGCCTGTTCAAGTTTGCTGTGGGCAGGTTCATCGGCGGACTGAAAAGTCCCGAGGACCGCATAAGCGCAGGACAGGCGTTGGGGCAGAAAAACACGACCTTCACCATTTGGATGGCTCTCACATACCTTTCCCCAATAGCCGCCGTAGCGCCGGGAAGCTATGTGATATGGCAGAACATAATAAACTCGTGGGAGCTTTGGCGTCAGGAGAAAAACCAAAAGGCTGCGGAAGCGTCAAACCACCCCACCGCATAAGGCAATTTTCCAAAATTTCAAGAAAAGCTAACAGACTGTTTCATAGAAATTTACATCAAAACGAAATGCTTATATAAAGACTTGTTTTTCAGTACGTTGCAAGTAGGCGAAAAAAGGTCTGATGTAATTTGAATTATATCAGACATAATTTTTCCTACGTCCTATGTAGTTTTCCCGATATCAAATGTAATTTTTTCGATGTTTCGGAAGAAATAAACGGCTTGGGGTTTGCGCCAATTGTAGGGGCGTATTGCATACGCCCTGTACACCACCGCCCGAACCGCATCGCAAATCGCCGCCGCAACATTACATAATCCTGCAATTCAGGGCGTATGCAATACGCTCCTACAATTGGCGCAAACCATTGAATAATTGATTATTGAGCATTTATATGGCGCACCGCATACACCCTGTACGCCACCGTACGAGCCACGTCTGCAAATTGCGCTGTTCCGTCCCGGCTTTCAAGAGGCTTTCATCACAAACCCGCGTTTCTTTCAATTTCATTTTGATGCGGATGCCTTTATAAGCCGTTTCAACACATAACATTCCTCCTCCACATTAACCCTACTGTTATGTTTGCAGTAATCGTTTTCATCCAATCCTATGTCGTCAGAACACTTCGCCTTTCCCCAAACACCTTTTACCATGCAATGCCTGACAAGTACAAACGTGCCGTCCTTCAACAAAAACCATTTTTCCTTTGACACTTGTTTAAGCTTGTCCTGAATGCGTTCCCTGCGCCTGTCTGTCTTTTTAAGGTTTTCGGAGAAGCAGCGCACCGCGCTGTACGCATGGGGCGCACAAAACGCCTGACTGTAAAACGAGTTCGCGAACGCCTCCAAACCAACTGCGTCCGTGTCTATGGCTACCGGTTCTTTGCTCACTCCGGTTATGCTGTAGTCCGGCTTCCCGTCTGGTGAAGGAACAAACACGTATTCGTCCCCCGCCTCATAAACCCTGGCAAACTTGTCAACAAAATCGCGCGAAGCCTGTGGCACGCACATTATGTTGTAATAATAAAATTTCCGCACCGTCAACGGCATAACCGTCCCTGTCCGCACATTTGTCACCACACAGCTTCCGAGCAAACAGACTGTCATACACATCACGATGCCTGCTTTCAAGAATATTCGTATTGTCATGGCGGATAAGTCATTTTATTTCTATTCGCACAGGCTGCTTGTCCACCCGCTTGGACGGGTCCCGCATAAGATACCTGCCGTTTATCTCACTGCAACTATACACGTCCAATATGTCTTTTTCAGGCTCGCACATAACTGTCAAGCCGTGATAACTGACCCCGAATTCCAAATAAGACATATCTTGCCATTCGCCGGCATCTGCCCTTAACCGGGGTGTCAGCCTTGCCTTGAATTTTGTGCCGCGTTTCAGACGCGTGTCCCCGGGATAAACATTCCCGTCAAACCACGAGTAAATCTTGAATGTGCTGTCGTTCCTTTCCGCATAAATGAAATACACGTTGTTCTTCTGCTTCCTGATTTTCCTCACCTTATAACAGAGGTTTTCCCCTTTACGGTACGAGACACATTTCCCCTCAAGCATCTGCCACGGAAGAAGAACAAACAAAATTTTTATGGCTATTTTCATGCTATGGGTAACTTTGAATCTTTTTCTCTTTTCCATCTTTTCCGATAACAAACCATATCTTGCTTACTGCTCCAACTCTATTCGGTATTTCTGTTCCATCTTTGTCATAATATCTCTCAATACCACGCGGCTGATATGATGCCCGCCTATGGGCTTTAGAAAACACACTTCCAGAAGTCATGCTATTCGGGCTTGACTTTTTATTTTTATATGAAATCAATGCCCCTTCGTAGGCTTCCGTTAATTCGTGCATCATAAACACTCCTTTTTCACCAACCTTACTGTCTGCCAAACCGAGAACTTTGGGGTTTACTTCTTGAAAAGCGACAACTTTTGCCACATTGCCATTTTCGTCCAGTTCAACATTATTCCCCATGAAAGCCCCTCCACAAAACAAAGCATTTGTTGATGTTCTTTTTTCATCAAAAGCAGTCACATTCACTGTTATGTTCACATTATCTACAATTGACATTATTTTTTTCGCTGCTTGGTTCAAACGCTTGCCTTCTATTATAGAATAAGTCAGTTTATTATCCTTGTCTAAAGAAAGATTCAACCCTTTGGTGTATGATTGCAGTTGCAACACTGCTTCTTCAGCCAAAAATCCCTTTACAAAAACTTCCTTCCCATCAGGGTCGATATATTTTATTGGATTGTTCAGACAAAAGACATATGGACTCAAATGATAATATTTCTCGCACAGGGGGTCGGGGCTTGTCCAGCGGCCGCCGGCGGGGTCGTAAAGCCTCGCGCCGTAGTCGTAGAGGTCAAGGCCGTCCCGGTGGTCGTACTCCTTGCCGCTGTACTTCCACGGCTGAAGCCCGATGTTCGTGCCGGCATCGCCCCAAACGCCGCCGAATGGGTGGTAGTAGAGCTGCTGAAGCACATTGCCGTCATCGTCCAGCACCACGCGAACGCTGCCCAAGTGGTCGCGCACATAGAAGCGGTACGCCGCCGTGTTCAGTCCCGAGGCTATGTCGATGTAGCCGCCGTCAAAGAGGTATTTCGAAAGCTTTCCGTCCTCGAACACATAGTTCCCCGCAAACTCCTCGCTGTTCTCAACATAGCCGTATATCGGAGCTGTCTGCGACGAGGGCTGTGCCTGTATTTGTGTTTCCTTTTGCGTCTCTTCCGCCTCCGCCGAAAAGCCTCTTGCGCCTGTTACCGCCGTGTGCCACCGCGTGCCTATGCGCACGCCGTCTGCCGCGTATTCCCAGTCGGTGAAGCTGCCGCTGTCGAACTTGGCGCGTTCCGGTGTCCCCCAGCGGCTGTAACTCACGCCGACACCCTTGTAATGGTCCCTGGTCAGCGCACCGTCCGTATTGTATTCATAGCTCTCGCCCTCGCCGCCGCCTTTCCTGAAACCGAAGGCGTTCTCATAGCCCACGTCAGGCACGCGCTCGGTTACGCCCTCCAGCCTGTTGCCGTCGTAGCGGTACATCAGGTCGTCAACAAGCGAGTAGTACGCAGGGGCGTACATGCCCCAACGCTTCAAAGTCGTGATGTTGCCGTTCGCGTCATACGCGACCCTTTCCGCGTGGGAGTGCGCCGCGTCGTCGGGGACGCTCTCCGTCATCCGCCCCAATGCGTCGTACCTGTAGCCGGTGGTAATCGCGTTGGGGATGTCCCATCCTTTCTCCGCAGGTGTCTGCGCGTATTCGTCAACCGTGCCGCTTATGTCCCCGCCCCACATTGCCTCCGCGCCGTTCACCGGGTCGCTGTAGTGCAGCGTCTCGCGGTAGCCCGCACCGCCTGTGCCTGTCAGCCAGCCGCGTATGTTCCATGTGTTCTCCGTCCGCCCTGCAAAGCGGTGCAGTGTGTTCCCTGTTGTCCGCCCGAAGCTGTCGTAGTCAAGTTTCGAGACCCTCACCGCGTCCATGCCGTTGCGCGAGACATCCACCGTAAGCAGTGCGTCATTTATGTTGCTGTAGCCGTATTCCGTGATTACGGAGTCCGCCTTCGCAGTGTCTCCGCCTGTGCCTTTCTCCGTCCACTCAACGGTCTCCGCAACCCTCGCGGGCTTCCCTGTGAACGTGTAGTCAGTGCGCACCGTGAGAAGCCGCCCGCCGGGGAGGCTCACGCGCCTGTCGCATTCCTCGCCCTTTTCTGTGTAGTAACTCACGCTGTAAACGAAGCCCCCTTCGCTTGTGGCGGTCATAGTCCCGGTTACGTGCCCTTGTGCGTGTTCCGCATCCCCGCCCTTCATCCGCATTGAGTGGGGGCAGTTGTTGAAGGCGTAAAATTCGAGGAAGATGTAGTTGTCGTACCATACGGACTTCTCTATCTCAACCGAGTCGAGCCTGCCGGTGCATCCGCCCATATAGCCTGTGCCGCAAAGCCCGTCCGTCGGCGTCCACTCCACGCGGGAGTCCGTTATGCTCGCGGGGGTGTTCCTGCACGTTCCCGTCACGGCTGGTCTCCCGAGCCTGTCATACAGCGTGAAGCGAACCCTGCCGCTTTCCCTCAGCGCACCGTTGCGTTCGCACACGACCCTGTCGGCGGCATCGTACCAGTACTCCACCGCCGCGCAGCCAGGGATGCGTTTCCACACGCACCTGCCCCTGCTGTCGTACCTGTACTCGTAGGCGTGGCGTTCCGCATCCCAATCCTCCTGCATCATGGGGGTGAGGACGAAGCGCAGCAGTCCCGCGCCGTCATAGACAAAATAGGTGTCGTTGTCCCCGGCCCTGCGCTCGAGCATCTTGCGCCCCCACGGGTCGGTGAACGCCTCGAGCGTCCTGCCGTCCTCGTCCGCGCTTTTCTCCCTGCGCAGTGTCCCCGTGGCCCACACGCCGTCCTCCGAAAGCCCGCCGTCGGAATTGATGCGGTATCTTTTCACCTGCCGCCCGTCAGCAGTGTTGAAGCCGTACTCCACGGAGGCGCGCCTGTCCGCCCATTCCTGCCCCGGGCCGCGAACCGACACGGTGCGCCCGAATGCGTCATGCACGTAAGACGCGAAAGGCACGCTGTCCCCACCGTGGCACGCCACCGAAAGCCCGCGAACCGCATCCGCGCCCGCGTGCTCCAGCACGCCGCCCGAGCTGTCGATGCCGGGAAGCCACTCCCTCACCGTGCGCCCCAGAGCGTCATGCTCCCTCAGAACCCGAGCCACAGTGCCGTCAGTGCCAAGTCCGTCGGTCGCGGAAACCGTGGGGCGTCCCAAACCGTCGAACCACTGCACCGAGACCGTCGAACCACTGCACCGAGACCGTCCTGTGCGCACCCAGGCTGTCAATATACGTGTCGCAGCGCACGAAGTTCTCACGGACATCCTGGGCGGAGGCAAGGAAAGGCAAAAGCAGGACGAAGAAAACAAGGAGATCTTTCACCCCCGCTTTCCCGTCCCTGTCCGCAAAAACCTTTGTCGCCATCAAACCGTTCACCGCCTTGGGATATTTGCACCAAAGTTAATATAAATGAAACAAATACAGGCATACACGCAACAAATAATGCGCGAAAAGGGGATTGCATGGCAAAATCAGCAAC
>CAVCON010000077.1:10780-11225 GCA_963603805.1 Oscillospiraceae bacterium | reverse complement strand
AACAATAAAGTTCAAGTCTTTACTTTGGACGGAAGATATTTTGGAGATGCGGATAAAGCTAATTTGCATCCGGGACTTTACATTATTCGAAATAATGGCAAAACAAAGAAATTTATATCCCGATAAATTCCTTACTTGATACCGTCATACTGTCAAGTAAATATTTTCAAGGACTTTCCGCTCCGTCGCTATTCATTTGCAGCTATGTTATCCGCTCACGAATGGCATGATTGGAAAATTTGCACGCCAAATGGGCTATTCATACGCCTTTTATCCGTATTTATGGGCAAAAAGGCGTATATTTGCATACAATCAACATAAATTCCATGAAAAAAAGCATTTTATTATTAGCATCAGCACTGTTTGCCTTTGCCCTTGTTTCACCAAACGCCCCCAAGATCTGTGCACAGAAAAAAAACTACGCAAAGAAAATAAGCCAGCCAAA
>CAVCON010000077.1:0-10742 GCA_963603805.1 Oscillospiraceae bacterium | reverse complement strand
GCTGACGGAAAAACCGCCGCGAGCGAAGCCATACAGAATGTTATTGACAACAACCCAAACCGCACAATATACTTCCCCGACGGCGTATATCTTGTATCACGCCCGATAAACACCCCCGCCGACCCACCGAAAAGCGTGCAGTTGGTGCTGTCAAACTACGCAGTTATAAAGGCCACCGGCGACTGGAAGGAAGGCGGCGCGGTTATAAAGCTCGGGGCAATCCACAAGGCAAACGACATAAACACCAACGGCAGCAACTACGGGCTGTATGGCGGCATCATTGACGGGTCGGGCTTTGCCGACGGAGTTTCGATTGACGGCGGCAGGGAGACGAAGATTGAAAACGTGTCCATAAAGCACACGCAAATTGGAGTGCACGTAAAAAGCGGCGCAAACAGCGGCTCGTCAGATGCCGACATAAACAACGTGAACATAGTTGGCAACGACAAAGCCAATTCCATAGGCCTTCTGGCAGAAGGGAGCGACAACACTTTCACCAACATGAGGATTGCTTCGGTGAACACAGGCGTATGGATAAGGGGCGGCGCGGGAAACAGCCTGAGAAACATACATCCGCTGTACATTTACCACAAAGACCAGGTTTATGAAACAAGCTGCGGCTTCGTTGTCGAGACCAACAACAACTGGTTCAACTTCTGCTACAGCGACCAGTTTGCCATCGGCTTCAAGATTAAGGACAGCGCATCGGTAAACCTCACCGACTGCTTCTGCTACTGGTACAGGGGCAAAGTGCCGTTCCAAACAGCCATAAAATGCGAGGGGAAATTCAACTCGCTTGTAATGGGAATACGCGCCATTTTCAACCAAGACGGCAGCGAGGCCACGCTGCTTGACGCCGAAAAGGGCGGCACAGGAGTGCTTATACACCCTGTGGCATGGGCTGACAAAATATCAGACAAAGACGTGAGCGACAGTTACAAGAAATAAAAAGCAAAACAAACACATTACACAAACATTCCAATGAAAAAGAACATATCAGGCATCGCACTGCTAATGCTGGCTATCGCGTTCTCATTCGCAAACGCCAATACGGCATTGGCACAGAAAAAACATTCAAAGAAATTAGCACAAGCCAAAAGCGCATTTATAGTGGCAACCGAACACGGAGTTCCCGCCGACGGGAAAACCGATGCCACGGAGGCAATACAGAAACTTATTGACGAGAACCCCAACCGCACCATCGTGTTCCCCGACGGAGTGTATCTCGTTTCGCGCTCCATCAACACACCCGCTGACCCCACAAAGAGCGTACACCTCGTGTTGGGCAACTACGCAACCCTCAAGGCCACTGGCAACTGGCAGGAAGGCGGCGCGATTGTGCGCCTGGGCGCAATACACAAAGCCAACAACATTTACATAAACGGAAGCAACTACGGTATTTCGGGCGGAATAATCGACGGTTCGAACATTGCTGACGGCATATCAATCGATGGCGGCAGAGAGACAAGGGTGGAAGATGTCTCCATAAAGCACACCCAAATCGGACTGCACATAAAGCACGGCGCAAACAACGGCTCGTCCGATGCCGACATTAACGACGTGAACATAACAGGCAACGGCAAGTCCAACTCCGTAGGTTTGCTTGTGGAAGGTTACGACAACACATTCACCAATATGCGAATTGCAAAAGTGAATGTAGGCGTGCACTTGAAAACCGGCGGCAACAGCCTTAGGAACATCCACCCCCTGTTTGTGTTCGGGAAAGAGCAAACCTATGAAACAAGCTGCGGGTTTGTCGTGGAAAGCACGAACAACTGGTTCAACTATTGCTACAGCGATCAGTTCGCCACAGGCTTCAAAATAAAGAAAGGCATATCTGTAAACCTCTCCGACTGCTTTTGCTTTTGGTACAGCGGCAAAGTGCCGTTCCAGACAGCCATTGAATGCGACGGCAAACTCGAATCAATCGTTACAGGATTGCGCGTGGGCTTCAAGAAAGAATGCCCCAAGCTCACAATCCTCAAAGCGGAAAAAGGCGGCAGGGGAATGTTCGCAAACTACATAAAGCCGGCAGCAGAACTGTCGTCCGACGACGTAAGCCAGGACTACGTGCGATAACACAGCCACGGCAAAGCCAACAGGCACGGCAAAGGTTTGGGCTTCTTGTTTTTGGAAACCCAAGCCTTTGCCATTTGAGGAAAAAATCGTAACTTTGCGTTTACTAAGCAAGAACGACTTAAATGAACGTAAAAAGAGTATTATTCATCAACCAAGGCATTACCCCATACGTACCTGACAGCCCCATGGCAAAAGCCGGGCGCGAATTGCCGCAGTCCATACAGGAAAGCGGGCGCGAGATAAGGACATTCCTACCCCAATGGGGCTGCATCAACGAACGCAGAAACCAACTGCACGAAGTCATTCGCCTTTCGGGGATGAATATTATAATCGACGGCAACGACCACCCGCTAATAATCAAAGTAGCATCGTTGCAACCGGCAAGAATGCAGGTTTACTTCATCGACAACGATGACTATTTCGACAAACGCGGCATGGAAACCGATGATTATGGGTACGAATACGCCGACAACGGAGAAAGGGCTATATTCTATGCTCGCGGCGTGCTTGAAACTGTGAAGAAGCTGCGCTGGCGTCCCGATGTGATCCATTGTCAAGGCTGGATTTCCGCAGTTGCCCCGCTCTATATAAAGACAGCCTTTAAGGACGAGCCTTCGTTCGACGGCACAAAGGTGGTGTTTGAAGTGAACGACGTGAAACTGAAAAACAAGCTCCCAGAGAATTTCGGCTCATGTCTGGCAACCCGCAACGTAACCAAGACGTTCTTGAAAAAGGAAAACATGAGGTTTGAAAGCCCGGACGACCTTCTTAAATTAGGAGTAAAATTCTCTGACGCACTCATACTCGGCACAAACGACGCAAGCAAAGAGGTGGTGGACTTTGCCGAAAGCAACGGCAAGCCTGTGCTGCCTTTTATGGAAAACCCCGACTATCCCTCATACTATGGGGATTTCTACGAGAAATTGCTAAGCTGAGAACATTACGTACAAAAGCCGTAGGCAAACAATCACAACCAGTATCACCATTTCACGCTTTAACCCTTTTTGCAAGTGAAAGCATATAATCTGTTGAAAAGTCTGACGGCACTGGCAGCCGTTGTGTGCATGATTGTTTCATGCGATGACGAAACCGGCAACATAGGCGGCAAGGTCATGCCCGGACAAGACGAGATGGAAATCACGCAAAACATATACAGCGTGCTTTCGCGCTCCGTAAAAGCCGACAGCGTACTCGGCACAACATCTACCAGCTATCTGGGGAAAATCACCGACCCCGAGACAAACGCCACCACTTCGTGCGACTTCCTCGCCCAGTTCCACATTCTCGAAAACCTGACGTTCCCGCAAAACGGCACGCTGGTCATGGACAACGACACGATTGAGGCGGACTCTGTTGACATACGCCTTAACATTTTCAATTATTACGGTGATTCGCTCAATTCCATGAAGCTTGGTGTTTACGAACTCGACACGGCGAACACGATGAAAGAAAACATGATTTACTATTCCAACATCGACCCTTGGAAATACGTAAACAAAAAAGAATCTGCCATACGCAAGGAACTTTCGTTTTCTGTTATAGACATGACGAGCGACAGTCTTAAAAACATCAGCTCCCGATACAGAAACATCCGTATCAAGCTCCCCAAAGATTACGGCACATTCATAATGAAGAAGTATTATGACAATCCCTCGAACTTCGCCGACTCTTACAGCTTTATCCACAATGTCTGCGCCGGTTTTTACTACCGCATAATTTCGGGCAACGGCACTATGCTCAACATTGATGCCGCAACGCTTAGCGTATATTTCCGCTACAAGCAGGGAGACTCCATAATAAACGGTGTGCAGAAGATGGCAACAACCGAAGAGGTGCTGCAAAACACGCGGATTGAAAACAAAAATACGGAGAAGCTGCTTGAAACAGGAAACCACACCTATCTGAAAACGCCTGTGGGGATATACACGGAAGTTACGCTCCCCATTGACAGCATATATAATGACAGCCATATAAACGACACCATAAACAGCGCGAAAATATCGTTCACACGAATAAACGACGACAAGCAGACAACCTACAACCTGCCTATTCCACAAACCCTACTTATGGTAAAAGCCGACGAGCTGTACAGCTTTTTTGAAAAGAGCAAAGTGGCCGACGGCGCCACTTCATACGTGGCATCTTACAGCGAAAAGGAAAACGCCTATACTTTCAGCAACATTTCGGCATTGGTTTCAAATCTGTATGCTGTGAGAAAGGACGGCGCAGGAGTGAAAGCCTCCGACTCGAAAGCCGTTAAAGAGGCAAAATACGCTAAATGGGAAGCCGAGCATCCCACGTGGAACAAAGTGCTGTTAGTTCCCGTCAACACCACATACTCGCAGCAAACAATAGGATACACCACCCAGCAGGTGCTGTCGCGAGTGCGCAACGACCTGTCGCTTTCCTCCACGAGACTTGCAGGCGGAAACAGCGGAGACATCAAAATTTCGGTAATCTACAGCCGTTTCAAGAAATAAGCATTACTAACCCAACTTTACACGATACCATAATGAAAGGCATTGTTCTCGCAGGAGGTTCGGGCACACGCCTCTACCCCATCACTAAAGGAGTAAGCAAACAACTGCTCCCCATATTCGACAAACCGATGATATACTACCCTATCTCGGTGCTCATGCTTGCAGGAATTAGGGACATTCTTATAATCTCCACTCCGCACGACCTGCCGGGCTTCAAACGCCTTCTTGGAAGCGGAGAAGATTTCGGAGTAAACATTGAGTATGCCGAGCAACCCTCACCAGACGGTCTCGCACAAGCGTTCATTATCGGCGAGAAATTCATCGGCAACGACAATGTTTGTCTCGTCCTTGGCGACAACATATTCTATGGCAGCGGTTTCACAGGATTGCTCCGCGAAAGCGTGGACTATGTGGACAACCAAAACTGCGCCACCGTGTTCGGTTATCACGTCAACGACCCGGAACGTTACGGCGTGGTGGAATTTGACAAAAACGGAAATGCGCTCAGCATAGAGGAGAAACCGGCGAAGCCAAAATCAAACTTCGCCGTTGTGGGACTTTATTTCTACCCCAACGATGTGGTTGAAATAGCAAAGAACATAAAACCCTCGCCACGTGGCGAACTGGAAATAACAACCGTAAACGAAGTGTATCTAAACTCCCAGCGGCTGAAAGTGCAGCGTCTTGCACGCGGTTTCGCGTGGCTCGACACCGGCACACACGACTCCCTTTCCGAAGCATCCACATTCATTGAAGTTGTTGAAAAGCGCGGCGGGCTGAAAGTGGCTTGCCTTGAGGATATAGCCTTTTCCAACGGTTGGATTGACGCAGCCACACTGCGCAAGGTGGCGCAGCCCATGATCAAAAACGAATACGGCAAATACCTGCTGCGCCGTGCGGACGAAGCGGAACAAGAACAGGACAACGCATAAAACATGAACGTAATAAAGACAGACATTGAGGGAGTACTGGTTTTAGAGCCGAAAGTATTCAACGATGCACGAGGATATTTTTTCGAGAGCTATAATGAGAGAGATTTCAATGCTCTTGTGGGAAACGTGAATTTCATTCAGGACAACGAAAGCCGCTCGCAATATGGGGTGCTACGTGGTCTTCATTTCCAAAAAGGCGAACATTCCCAGGCAAAACTCGTGAGGGTTGTTCGTGGAAAGGTTTACGATGTGGCTGTTGACCTGCGCAAAAGTTCCCCTACTTTCGGGAAATATGTCGGTGTGGAGCTTACAGAAGATAACCACCGCCAGTTTTTCATTCCACGCGGCTTTGCCCACGGCTTTGCCGTGATGAGCGACATTGCCGTGTTCCAGTATAAATGCGACAACCTGTACGCTCCCGAAAGCGAAGGTGCTATTATGTGGAACGACCCGGATTTGAACATAAAATGGCCAGTGGAAGCCGACAAGATAATTCTGTCAGAAAAAGACAAGCATCATCCTTTCCTAAAAGATTCGGAATATTTCTTCGACTGATTTCGGCAAACATCTGATGAGCCTAAGCAGACAAAGGCTGGCATATACATATATTATAATGCTGTCGTTTTGTGCAGCATTATTTTTTACGCCGTCGTCTGCATACGCCCAACGCACTATAAGGACAGTGATTGCCGACAGCACCACCAAAATGGCATTGCCAGGCGCAAATGCCGTGCTATTCACTCCAGACAGTTCCTTTCTTAAAGGCGTTGCGTCCGACACAGTGGGCGTGGTGCAGCTTAGCCTCTCCCCCCACTCCGAATACATTTTGCGGGTTTCAATGATTGGGTACAAAACTCTATATGCCAACATACCCAAAACGCACCGCACAGACAAGCAGGTCATTGCCGACACACTTTTTTTGTCCTTAAACTCCATTTCCCTGAAAGGTGCCACAGTGATAGGCACACGTGCCGACATGGAGACAAAAGAGGACACCACAAGTTTCAGTGCCGAAGAATACAAAGTGCCGGAAGGGGAAGCACTCGAAGAACTCGTAAAACTGCTGCCCGGGGTTGAGGTTGACGGAAACACGATAACATACAACGGCAAACCCATATCCGAATTCAAAATCAACGGCAAAGATTTCTTCAAGGGCAACAACCGCTCCGCACTGAAAAACCTTCCTGTGGAACTCGTTAACCGCATCAAGACTTACGAAAAGAAAAGCGACTACGCCGAGCAAACCGGCATTGACGACGGAAACGAGCAGACGGTGATGGACATTGAACTTAAAAAAGAACTCAACGAAACATGGACCGCCAACTATGACGCCGCCGTAGGCTCTTACGGAAGATACATACAAAAAATCTTTGCAAACCGCATGACCGACCGCTCGCGTCTTAGCCTCACGGGAAACATGAACGACAACGACGCAAGGTCGAACAACAAATCATTCGGTGCAGACTTCCATGTAAACAACGACAAAACACGCAAGGAGAACCGACGTTTTGAAATGGGTGGGCATCTTGGAATACACGACAACCGTTCACACAGCCAGACATGGCGTAGCGCGGAAAACTATATCGGAGCGTCCCAAACCTCGCAGTTCTCAAACAGCGACAGCTACAACAAAAACAAATCGGCGGGCATTGGCGGAAACCTCCGGATGGAATGGCATCCCGACACACTCACAACCATAACCGCCAACACCAATCTTTCGTTAAACAACTCGCGAACTTTCTCACGCTCACGCTCGGCAAGATTCAATAGCGACCCTTACGAAATAACCAATGGCGAAGATCCTCTTGACAGCGTGTTCAGCACCAATTTTTCCAATGGGCAAACTTCCGAACTATACGGTGCAACAATCAACCGCAATTCAAACTCCTCAAAATCGCGCGGCAGCAACTACAGTTTCGGCATCAACGGAATGGCGGTAAGGCGGCTCAACAACAAGGGCAGAAACGTAAGTTTTGATTTCGGAATATCAAGCGGGAACGGAGAAAACAAGTCTTTCCGCATTGCCGACATTTATTATTACAAGCGGGCGGCAGACAAACGCCACACTTTCCAAGACCAATACACTCTTTCCCCATCGCACAACTGGAGCTACCGCGAACGCATCAGCTACAGCGAGCCCATAATAAAAGGACTGCGCTTCCAGACGAGTTATTCATTTCTTCGCTCAAAAAGCCGCAGCAACCGCTCGCTTTACGAACTCGACTCGCTCGACGGCTGGCGCAATGGGGAACACCAGCTTGGAGAACTGCCGTCAACAGAAGACACCCTGCAATCCGTACTCAATATGCAAAACTCCCTATACTCCACATACAACAACTTTAATCATACATGGCACGAAAGCCTTAACTACAACAGCCGCAAGATAACGGCGTTCGCCTCCACCGACATAAGCTACAACACCACGCGGCTCGACTACCGCCGCAACACTATCGACACCACATTTTCACGCCGTCTGTTGCGCTTCAAGCCATCCGCCATGTTCCGTTACCGGGCATCCAAGAACGAAAAAGTGGAAATAAGGTACAGCGGTTGGAACACCGACCCGTCAATGACCAACCGCATACCCATCACCGACAATGCCGACCCGCTCAACATACGCCTTTCGGGCGGCAACCTGAAACCCTCATGGAATAACCGCATAAGGTTTGAATACGGCAAGTTCATCGTGAAAAGACAGCAAAACTGGCAGGTCAACGCACAGTTCGACCAAAGTTCTAACAACATAAGCACAGCAATTCTTTACGACGAGACAACAGGCGTGCGCACCACGCAGCCCAAAAACATAAACGGTAACTGGTCGGCACGCACCGACTTCACGTTCACAACAGGCTTCGGGGCTAAAAAAGCGTTCCGCCTCAGCAGTTCCACAACAGGAACTTACAACAATTCCGTGGGCTACATAAGCAGCGGCAAAAGTGCTTCCAGCCAGAAAAACACAACCAAAACCTCGGGAGTGTTCCAACGCATAAACCTCAGATACCACAACGATTTTCTGGAAGCCAAAATTGGCGCATCCCTCCGCTACCGCCACACCGACAACAAGCTGCGTCCGCAATCCAACATGGACATCTACAACTATTCCTACTCGGCATCGGCACGGCTAAAACTGCCTTGGAAGATGACCGTTGAGAACTCGCTTAGCATGAGCAGCCGTCGCGGATATTCCAACAAAAACATGAACACCGACGAACTTATTTGGAATGCCACCGCCTCGCAAAACTTTTTCAAAGGCTCGCCGTTGATCGTCAGACTTCAGCTTTACGACATTCTGCGAAACCGCAGCAACATAGTGCGCACCATTAACGCCCAAAGCCGCGTTGACACCGAAAACGATGCATCATACAGCTATTTCATGCTCCACCTTATAGTGCGGCTCAATATATTCAACGGTAAAATTTCCTCCGGCTTCAACCACTCCAAAGGCAGGAAAAGAAGATAAATGCCATATTCCACAACAGGCACTACCAATCCCGCCAACCCATACTTCCCACCCATAAAACACACTCACAACTGCCAGTAAAAGCCCGAAAGGCACTTTTTTTGCCCATTACAACAAAAAACCTCGCAAAACATTTGGTGCTTTCGCAAACAATCCGTACTTTTGCATCGCTTTTGAGAAATAAAGCATCTGGCGCTGTAGCTCAACTGAATAGAGCATTTGACTACGGATCAGAAGGTTTAGGGTTTGAATCCCTACAGCGTCACAAAAGAATGCTACTGATATCGGTAGCATTCTTTGTTTTATGACAACTCCGCCAAACAACGAAAACCAAACAGCAATGAAGACCCTACTCATACTCGTGGGAAAAACCACCGACAAAAGCGTGGCAAAACTCACAGAAGACTACATAAGCCGGATAGGACACTACATACAATTTGAAGTGAGCGTAATTCCCGACCTCAAGAACACTTCAAAACTCACCGAAGCCCAAATCAAGACTTCGGAGGGGGAGAACATCATGAAGCTGCTGCGCCCTGGCGACCACGTGATACTGCTCGACGAACACGGAACGGAATACCGCTCGGTTGATTTCGCAGCCAAGCTCAACAAGCTGTGGAGCAATTCCGCCCGCCGCATAGTGTTCGTCATCGGAGGTCCTTACGGTTTTTCGCAAAAGCCCAAGGACGCCGCCAAAGAAAGCATTTCGCTCTCCAAGATGACATTCTCCCACCAAATGGTAAGGCTGATTTTTGTGGAGCAACTGTACCGCGCACTTACGATACTCAACAACGAGCCATACCACCACGAATAAAGGCATACAGGAATGCCGTTACCATGAAAACGAAAACCTCGCCACCAACGGCAAATGGTCGCTGAACCCTCCAAGATAGCGCATTCCGTTGTATGTTCTGAAAGGCACTTTCTCGCCGTCATTCTCCACAAGCAGGAACGGCGCGGCGAAAATGCAGCATCCGTCCCGGGTCAGGCTAAGCGGTGATGACTTGCGCAGCAACCGCCCGCTTACAACAAAATTGTCAATAGTCTCCCATTTGCCCTTGTAGCAGTATGTGCCTTTTGCGTTTCCATCGCCACCATAGTGGTACATTAAGTTGAAAAGCCTGTCATCGCGAAACTCCGAACTGTCTTGTAAAACAGGCTGCGCACCAAGATACCGGCACAAAAGCGAAGATTGTGGCACATCATTGAAATCCCCCGTAATTATCACGTTTGCATGGCGGCGCACTCTGAAAAGCGAATCAACCTTGCGCCCCACCTGCCACGCAATGCGTTCGCGATAGCGCGCCCCCTGCTTGTAGCGGTCGAGCCTGCTCGGGAAATGGCACACAAAAACGTCAAGAGTGTCGCCGGTTACAATCCTGCCCGACACAAGCAGCACATCGCGCGAAAACTTGCGCGGCAAACCGCTGAAATCTGGGCGTATGGTTTCGGTGCATACTGGCGCGAACGAAAGCGGTCTGTAAAGCAACGCCACATTTATTCCCCTGCTGTCCAGGCTTCGGGTAACAAAATATCTGTACCCCGCCCTTTTCAGCACACTCACTTTTGTCAGTTTCTCAAGTACAGTGTCGTTCTCCACCTCGCACAACGCAACCAAATCGGGAACGGACACTCCCCCAGCTGCCGCTATTGTCTTGCCCACGTTCTCCAGCTTTTTCATGAACCTGCGCCATGTCCACCGCCTCAACGCCGTTGGGGTAAAATCGTCATCCTGTTTTTGAGGGTCATCGTATGGGTCGAACAGATTTTCCACGTTCCACTCCATTACGC
>CAVCON010000076.1:6754-11325 GCA_963603805.1 Oscillospiraceae bacterium | reverse complement strand
GGTATATATGTAGGGGCGTATTGCATACGCCCTGTACGCCACCGCATGAACCGCAATGGCAAACCATCGTCACAACATTGCAAAGCGGCACAATTCAGGGCGTATGCAATACGCCCCTACGGCGGTGCAATTCTTTGACAGATTGTGCGTTGTATGCACAATGTATATCGCCGCGCAAACCACGTCACAAACCGTTGCCGCAATGTGGCAAAAACGGTTGTTTGCAAGTTGCGCACCACTGTCCCTGCGATTTTCAGGGTTTTATATCTCGAACTCACGTTATAAAAGTGGCTGTGCCTTTGGCGAATTTGATATTAATTTCTAATTTTGCACGAATGTGTGCCAATGCGTGCCGTTGGCAGGGAAAAGGCGACGAATAAATAACAAAACAAAATAAACTGAAGAATCAATGCGCTACAAGACAGTCAACAACCTATTGGGTTGGATAGCGTTTGCCATTGCGGCATTTGTCTATTGCTCGACCATAGAGCCGAGCGCAAGTTATTGGGACTGCCCGGAGTTCATCTCCTCGGCATTCAAGCTTGAGGTGGGTCATCCGCCCGGAGCACCTGTTTTCATGATTACGGCAAACCTGTTCTCGCAGTTTGCAAAGGATGTGAGCCATGTGGCGATGATGGTCAACATAATGTCCGCTCTTTTGAGTGCGATGTGCATATTGTTCCTGTTTTGGACAATCACCGACCTTTCGCGCAAGCTCATTGTGAAGGATGACTCAAACCCTACCCTTGCGCAGACAATAGAGATAATGGGCGCGGGGCTTGTGGGAGCTTTGGCCTACACGTTCAGCGACACGTTCTGGTTCAGTGCAGTTGAAGGTGAGGTTTACGCTTATTCGTCCATGTGCACTGCTTTGGTGTTCTGGCTCATCCTGAAATGGGAGAACCGCGCCAATGACGCTCACAGCGACCGTTGGCTCGTTTTGATAGCTTTCATCGTGGGTTTGAGCATCGGTGTGCACCTTTTGAACCTGCTTTGCATCCCCGCCATCGTGCTTGTTTACGTTTACAAGCACAAGCCCGACCTCGGCGCGAAAGGCTCGCTTCTCGCGCTGCTGGTTTCGTTCGTCATTGTGGCGGCTGTGCTTTACGGCGTTGTGCCGGGCATCGTGAAAGTGGGAGGCTGGTTCGAACTTTTGTTCGTCAACGGCCTCGGCTTCAGCTTCAACACCGGTACTGTTGTGTATCTCGTAATTCTTGTCGCGTGCATCATTTGGGCAATCTTTGAGAGCCAGCGCGACAAGAGCCGCAAGGCAATCGCCATATCAGCCACGCTTTCCGTGGGGTTGCTCGGCATTCCTTTCTATGGCGATGGCGTAATGAGTGTTGTGTTTGGCGTGATTGTTTTGGCTGTGCTGTTCTATGTGCTGAAGCGCAAGGGAAAGAAAACAAATTTCCTGGTTTCATCGAGAATTGTGAACACTTCGCTGCTTTGCCTGCTCATGCTGATGATAGGCTATTCCTCGTTTGCGATAATAGTGATACGTTCGGTGGCAAACCCGCCCATGGACCAAAACTCGCCCGAGGACATATTCACCCTCGGAAGCTACCTCAATCGCGAGCAATACGGTTCGCGCCCCTTGTTCTACGGACAGGCATACACTTCGCAACCCGCCTACCAGCCCGCAGGCAACGGTATGCTCACTTGGAAGTATAAAGAGGGCAAGCCCATTTACAGCCGCAAGGACAAGACAAGCAAGGATGAAAAAGACTCATACGAGGTTGTAGGACACAACAACGAATACGTATATGCCCAGAATATGCTGTTCCCGCGTATGTATTCGAGCGAACACGCCAAGGCGTACGAAAGTTGGATGGGGGGAGTTGAAGGACGTCAGGTTCCTTATGACGATCCTACAGACAGAACATCGTCAGTCAAGATGCCCACGCAGCTTGAGAACCTCAAGTTCTTCCTTTCATACCAACTGAACTTCATGTACTGGCGTTATTTCATGTGGAACTTTGCCGGTCGCCAAAATGATATTCAGAGCATGGGCGAGAAAGACCACGGCAACTGGATTACGGGCATTAGTTTCCTCGACAACGCACGCCTGGGCGACCAGAGCTTGCTTCCCGATACGCTTAAACAGAACAAAGGGCACAATGTGTTCTATTGTCTGCCGCTTATTCTCGGTCTCATAGGCTTGTTCTTCCAAGCTTACAGGGGCAAGAAGGGAATCCGCCAGTTCTGGGTGGTGTTCTTCCTGTTCTTTATGACAGGTATCGCAATTGTTGTCTATCTAAACCAGACGCCCACGCAGCCCCGTGAGCGCGACTACGCTTACGCCGGCTCGTTCTACGCTTTCGCGATATGGATTGGCTTTGGCGTTCTCGGCATTGTTGAGGGCTTGAAGAAACTCAAACTGAACGGCGCGGGCGTTGCGGCACTCGCTTCGCTCGTGTGCCTGCTTGTTCCGGTGCAGATGGCTTCGCAGACGTGGGACGACCATGATCGTTCGGGCCGCTATATGTGCCGTGATTTCGGAGCTAACTATCTTCTCACCCTTCCCGATAAGGGCAACCCCATTATCTTCTGCAACGGCGACAACGACACTTTCCCGCAGTGGTACAATCAGGAAGTTGAGGGCGTTCGCACAGATGCGCGTGTCTGCAACTTCTCCTATTTGCAGACCGACTGGTATATTGACCAGATGAAGCGTCCTGCATATACGTCGCCCCCATGCCCTATAACCTGGGACAGGTCGCAGTATATCTCGAACGGAGAGCATGAGATGGTTCGCGTTGACGCTTCGCAGAAGTCGGCACTTGCCGAACTCAACCGCCAGCACCCCGACGTGAATATGTTCGAGCTTTCATATATAATGAAGAACTTCGTGCTCAATACCGACCCTGATATGCGCTTCATCCCCACCGACAGCCTTGTGCTCACGGTTGACAAGGAGGCTGTGCGCAAGTCGGGAATGTGGTTGCAGGACAGCGTAGCCGGAGGCGTGCCTGACCAAATGGTTATTTCGCTCAAAGGACGCTCTTCCGTTTTCAAGAGCGAGCTTATGCTTTACGAGATGCTCGCGCAGAGCAACTTCAAGCGTCCCATGTATATAGCAATCACCGTGGGCAGCGATAACTACGGCCGGCTCGGCGACTATTTCGTAAAGGAAGGCATGGCAAACCGCATCACACCGTATAACACTGCAAAGAACGGCAACACGCTCGACCCCGAAAAGTGCTACGACAACCTGATGCACCGCTACAGCTACGGCGGGTTGAAGGACAGGGAACTGTACATTGACGAAAACGCATTGAGAATGTGCTGGGGACACCGCCAACTGTTTGCACAAACAGCCTTGGAGTTTATAAAGCGCGGCGAGACCGACAAGGCAAAGGAATTGATTGCCAAATGCGAAAAGGAAATCCCAGAATTCAACGTGCCTTACGTTTGGCGCAGCGGTGCAATCGAACTCGGCAAGGCAATGATGCTTACGGGCAACACCAAGCGCGGCGAATACGTTATAAACAAGGCTACAACCGAATGCACGCAGTATTTGCGCTGGTATCAGTCGCTTTCCGCTTCCGACCTTGCAAGCTACCGCTACGAATACAGCGATTGTCTCGCGATTTTGCAGAACGTAATGGCAACATACCGCAGTGTGAAATCGCCGAAGGAGAAAGAGGTGGAGAAAACCCTCTACCGTTATTACGAGCTTTGGCAGTCGAAGACTGGCATAGACTTGTTCCAGTCGCGTAGAGGCGCGGAAGCCGATATGTAACGCGGCGGCACCGTGTGCGAGTAAATGATAATCGAGCAACCTGCAACTTTTCTGCGATGGCTTTATCCTCATGCCCTATGGAGAATAAATCCGCACGAAAGGGCTGTTTACCTCACGTTTGACGACGGGCCTATTCCCGTCGTCACTCCGTGGGTGCTCGATGTGCTGAAACACTACGGCATTCACGCCACGTTCTTCATGGTGGGCGAAAACGCCTACAAGCACCCCCATGAGCTGGCTATGGTGAGGGACGCGGGGCATCGCATAGGAAACCACACCTATAATCATATTGGCGGTCTCAGGCACGGCTACCGCTCCTACCTGCACAACGTTGACAAGGCCAATATGCTGCTCCAGACCGACCTTTTCCGCCCGCCCCACGGCTGGCTGAAATGGGACCAGTACAAGGTTGTGGGGCAGAAGTACAAAATCGTGATGTGGGATCTCGTAACCCGCGACTACAGCATACGCCTCAACGGTCGCGATGTGCTGCTCAACGTCAGGAAATACGCCCGCAACGGCTCAATCATCACGTTCCACGACTCGCTGAAAAGCGAGGACAAGCTGCTGTATGCCCTGCCAAGGGCGATAGAATGGCTGCAGTCGCAAGGTTTTGCGTTCAAGACCATCCCATAAGGGAAAAGTAATAAGAAAGATTTACGAAAAGTCCGCCAGCCGTTATTTCGGTTGGCGGACTTTTTATTCATGCGGATTTGCAATTTGAAGGTAAATCTCATAACTCACTGATTACCTGCAAGTTTTGAGAAATAAAAACACTTTTGCAACTTATTGTAAATTAGCTATTTGTAAGTGGCGAAAAAAGGTC
>CAVCON010000076.1:0-6694 GCA_963603805.1 Oscillospiraceae bacterium | reverse complement strand
TTGCGCCATTTGTAGGGGCGTATTGCATACGCCCTGTATGCCACCGCATGAACCGTACCGCAAATCGTCACAACAACATCGCAAATCGTCGCAATTCGGGCGTATGCAATACGCCCCTACGGCGGCGCAATTTATTGAATGGTTGACTGCTGCGTATTTGTGCGGCGTGTTGCATACACTCTGTACGCCATCGCTTGAACCGCATCGCAAACCATCGCCGTAATGCGCCAAGCCAAACCACTTAGCTGTTTGTATGGGCAGTGTCAGTCTTTCAGGCAGCCGATGGGAACGACATATACACCGTCTTTTCGCCGGTAGGCATAATCACCGACTGCGGTAAGAACCATAAGGAATGAGGGGGCTTTCATCTTGGTGGTGTCTATCTTTGCTGCAAGGCTTGTCAAGGTGGACACTCCTTTTTCTATTGCCTGTGTCCCGCCCAATTTTATTTCTATCAAGCCATACGAACCATTGCGTAGGTGAAGTACGGCGTCACATTCCAATCCGTTCTTGTCGCGATAGTGGTAAACACTGCCGTCTATGGAGTCGGCATACACGCGCAGGTCGCGAACACACAGTGTTTCAAACAGCAAACCGAATGTTTCCAAGTCGTTCAGTAGGTCGTCAGGGCCTAAGCCTAATGATGCAGCGGCGATGGACGGGTCAACGAAATAGCGCGTTTCCGCCGCCCTTATCGCTGTTTTACTGCGAAGATTCGGATTCCATGCCGGCATATCTTCTATTACAAATATCTTCTTCAAGGCACTGATATAGTTTTGTACAGTCTTGTCTGCCAATGTTTCATCATCATTGTCCCTCATGTCTTGGCGGATTGCACTTATGCTGACTTGCCCGCCTTGCGAGCGTGCGTATGAGCGGAGCAATAGTTTTGTGCGTTCGCTGCTTCTCGAAATTTCGTCCACTCTTGAAATGTCAGATTTCACCACCGCATCGTAGTAGTCGTATGCCTGCCTCAACGCTGCACGAGGGTTTTTGCCAAGTGCGCTTGGCCAGCCACCCCGGCACACCAAGAAGGCTATATCTTCCAAATTTAATTTGTTGTAGCCTTCAATTTCCCTATGGCTCTTGAACAACTGTTCCAAACTTATGTCGCCTGTGGAATTTTCGGACTCCCACAGAGACATCGGGCGCATCGTTATCCATGCAAAACGTCCTGTTCCTGTATGGTGGATTCTTTCTGTTGATGCTGGCACGGCAGACCCTGTGAGTATGAATTGCCCTTCTTCCCTGCGGTGATCCACCTCGAAGCGGACAGCGTCCCAAATTTGAGGCACAATTTGCCATTCGTCAATAAGGCGTGGGGCATCGCCTTTCAAGAGCATCTTAATGTGCAGGTCTGCCATTTCAAGATATTCATTTTGTTTGTCCGGGTCAGCCATATACAGCACGCTTTTTGCCTGTTGTTCTGCCGTGGTGGTCTTTCCGCACCACTTTGGACCTTCTATCACAACAGAGCCTATTTCTTCAAGTCTGTATTCAAGAAGTTTGTCTGCTATTCTTTTTTTGTACGCATCCATTCGCAACTGTCTTTGTCTCTGTGGCAAAGGTACGGTTAATAATCAAAAATACCAAATTTGGCGGCAATTTGTTACCTAATTTGGCTGCAAATCGTTACTTAATTTGGCGGTGTTTTGTTACCCAATTTGGCTGTTTTTGTATTGGTCGAAAAAAAATGCCACGTTTCGCAAAATGCGGCGTGCTTCAAGGGGCGTTGCAGAAACGTAACTATGCAAGCCGGAAAGGTTTTACATCTGCGCGGATGCAAATCATCTTGAAAAATATGTCTCTGATACGGCTTTTTTCTGGTTTGGGTGGGGCGAAAATCCGATTGCACGAAATTCGCCGTCATTCATTTTGCGTTTGTTTTCATAAGAAAAAGCTGCCAAAACGCCGAATATTTACTTTGTTTTGTGAATATTTTTGTTGTATTTCTCGAGGGGGGGGTAAAAACAACACTTTTTACAACAAAAAACAACAAGAGACAACATATATTTGCATAAAACTTTTTATATACAAGCGATATGAAACAAAAACTAATGCTGGTCGCAGCGGCTTTTTGCGCCGCTTTTGCGATGCCGCCCGGAACGGCTTCTGCCGACAACAAGGGCAAGATTTACAGGATTACATTCGCGGGACGGGGCGACACGACCTTAGTCAGCAATGTTACCGTTGAGAACCTGAGCAACGGAAAGAACGTTTCGCTCGGGGGGAAAGACACACTTGTTTTGGTTCACCCCTCGGAGTTCAATGCTGTGGGCGTGGACGATGCTGCGGCAAACGATGCCGGCGACATTAAAATCGACGGTGGGCAGCTTACGGTGAAAACCGCCGCGCCGGCAAACGTGAACGTGGCGATATATACCGTGTCGGGCGAACTGGTTCACAAGGACGTTGTGGCAACGACATTCCAGAGCGCGACGCTTGCGCTCCCCACGCTCGGCAAAGGCATCTACATCGTGAAAGCCACCGCGCCGGGGCTTAACAAAAGCGTCAAGTGGCTCTGCAACGGCAGCAGCAATCTGCCCGCGCTCAACCTTGGCGGCGAAGACGGCGGTGCGGACGCGAAGATGACAAGGGCGCAGGTGCTTCCGGCGATTGCCACGTATGCAAGTCCGTTCAAGGCGGAATATCTGGAGTACACCGAGGGCGACATACTGCGCTTTACGGGAGAGACGGGCAAGATGCGCACAATCATGATGAACACGCCACATTCGAGCCACCCCGTGTATTTCGACTTCTTCAAGTGCGAGGATGCCGACGGCTACAACTACACCACAGTGCGCGTGGGCGACATGATGTGGATGGCGGAAGACTTGCGGGCTACGAATGTGAGCGGCGTGAGCAAGGTAAGCAAGGTTGAAGACTGGGGCGGCAACAACGACAGTCAGGACGCAAAACTGTATTCCCCCTCGACAGGCAACGTTTACTACTCAAAGGCGGCGGCACTTAAGGCACTGCCCGAGGGTTGGAACTTGCCCACGCTCGGCGAGATTGACTATCTTGTGAAAAAGACAACAGGCTACTACTATAGCGCGGGAAAAGCCCTCAAAAGCCGTGGCAACGAATGGGGCAACCGCGTGAGCGATGTTGACGAATACTCCGCAGGCATCACTCCGGCGGGATACATAAAGAACGGCGCGATACAGGATGCCGGCAACGCCGTGCTGCTGACGCGCAGCACCAAGGACCTCAAGCCCACATCGTTTGAGATTTCCGACAATTCCGATGAGCTGACAATGACCAACGGCTACGACATCCACAACCTCGGCTTCCACGTTCGCGGAGTGAGGAGCGCACCTTCGGCATACACCCCGATGCTTAGGAAGTTCGGCATGGTGCCGCAGACAAAAGCCACCAGGGCAAGCGACGAAACCGACTACGGTCCGCTCGGCAAGCTCTACACCATGCTCGACGGCAGACAGAGCCTCGCGTTCGACTACAGCGGCGGACAGCTGAACAGCGCGAACGCCGAGAAACGCTCGGGAATACTCACGCTGCGCAATCCCCAAAACACCGGGCTTATGGAAGAGGACTTCGACAACAACGGCTTCATAGGGCAGGAGAACGCAAACACCCTGCGCAAAATGGCTGCAATGACGGTGAACGGACGGCAGTATATAATTGAGGCTAAATGGAGGTGTCCGTTCCAGCTTTGGACAAGGGTTGACGAAAACGGAAACGTAATCCGCACGGACAGCCATGACGAAATCGGTTTGATGTACTACTGGAGCGACTCCAGCAACAGGGTTGTTGACATCGAGATATACGGCGACTCGGCTATGGGCCACAAGCTGATAAAGACATTCACCGTTACGGGGCTGAGATACGACGACAATCAATTCGCCAAGACTTTCCCCTATTTCCTGTATAACGGACGCACCACCGAGGCGCGCTACGATTTCGCCACGCGCTATTTCCAGTTGCTCACCGCCGACTTCAACCGCGATGGGACGGACGAGATTGTGGTGTGCTTCTTCGGATATATGACAATCCTGGACGGGAACAAAGTGCTGAACGCCACCAAAAATTCTTGTGAATGGAACGAATGGAATAATGCAAGAAACAGCGCGGTATATGCGTTTGACTCGTTCAACCGATGGGAAAGTGGATACGATTCCTATACTGTGGCGCGTCTGGCCGTGGGGGACGTGAACGGCAACGGCACTCCCGACCTTGTGATGTTGCGAGCCCGTAACAATCCGTACATAAAGAAGCTGGATTTGGTAGCCGTTGACTTTACGAATGGCCCGTACTCTGGTAATTGGGAGGGCGAGATGCTCCTCAGTTATGACCATATCATGGGTAATGCCATGTACTTGCAGCTTGGCGACATTCCTGGCGACAGGGTTGGGGAAACCTGGTTTCTTGATGTGAAGGTGGGCAACGTTACCAACGGCAAATACCCCGACATAGTTACGCTGCACCGCAATTACAGCGACAAGTCGTATGCGCAGTCCGCAACGCTCGGCGTATATCAGTACACTCCCGACGGAAGTTATGGACTTGACGGGCCGGAGTTCAAGGCAATTCCCGTGGAGGGCGGAACTGTGAGCGGCGGCTTCCGCAGCAACGCCGGCTGCGCGGGCAACTGCAACGTAACTCTTCTGCGCACGGAGCACGGCATTTCGTCAAACCGCGACATAATTGTAGGCGCAGACCTTTGGAGGTGGAACGCAAGCACCGGCAAGGTGAAGTTCGACCGCCAGGTATTCGATTGGATAGACACCGGCAATTATTCCATATTCGCCGACAACATAGTTCCGGTAAACATTACGGGGGACGGCCAACCCGAAGCCGTTTATTATTTTGCAAGCATGAGCACGTCAGACTCGGGCAAGCGTTTCCTTTACACCTTCCTTGGCGCGAACTACCTGACCTGGTACAGCACGGGCGGCACGGAAGACAACCTGTTGAACTGGAGTGCATGGACCTACAACACCAATAAGTTCAAATACAACACGCAGGGCAACCAGTGGAGTTCCAACAAGGAGTGCGAGCTGATGTGGTGGTTCGGCGACGGCGACGTGGAATGGGGCAACAACGCCGCAATGTGCGCCGTGAACATAAACGCCAAATGCAAGACGCTTGAATACAAGTCAACGCAGAAGGCGTTCAGCGAGCCGACCATATACGCCATGATAGCCGCGCCGCCAACCTACCTTTACGGCGAATACGAGAAAGCCCCGAGCGAGGACTACGTAACAACCTGGGGATATTCGCGCAGCCACGGCACCGAGACCACAAGCGCGGGCAGCATATCAGCATCGATAATCGGCGGCTTCGAGTATGAGTTCTCCGTCCCGCTCGTCGGACAGAAAGTGGGCGGTGTTGATTTCACCGCGAAGTTGCAGAGCGAGTTCTCAAAGTCAACCACCACCGGCTCGTCTGTAACCTACAGCCAGACATACGAGGCGAGGGACGACGACCGCGTTGTGATGCAGGTTACGCCCTACACGCTCTACACATACGAAATCACCAATGCGGCAGACCCCGATGAGATAGGCGGGGAGTATTATGTGGCAATTCCCGGCAAACCCAAGACAATCGGTCTCGGTCTTGCAGACTACGAGGCTCTTGTGGGCGACGCTCCGGGTGCGCCCTATCTTGGCAATGTGTTCAAGCACACGATTGGCGATCCGTTCTCCTATCCCAGCAAGCCGAACGAAATAGACGGCTGGGGCGTAATGTGGGGCAACGGCGATGAGAACAGTTATGTAACCACTGGCTCGGGCGGCGCAACCACACGCGAAATATCCATTGAGAAGTCTTCGTCAACCTCCACAGGTTTCTCGTTCTCCACCGAGACGGAGCTTGTAGTTACTGCGGGATGCCTCAAGGCCGGCGTAGGCTTCGGATACAACCATTCCAACGAAATCTCCCACACCGAGACACAGGGCTTCGCCGTGTCGGCAAGCGTGCCGGGACTTGTGGTTGGCGACACCAATCCCGACCGTATGTTCTTCGACTGGAACCTGTGCTGGTACAACTATAGAGCCGGCGGACAGAGTTTCCCTGTGGTCAACTATGTGGTGAAGCCTATGGGCTTCGACTCAAACAAGAAGAAATTCTGAAACATTGCAGTTCCGTGCCGCTTGTGTGGCGGTGCGGAACTTTGACGCAAAGTCTTTTTTGCTATCATTGGGAACGGACGCGACATAAAACCGCTCCCCAATTAAAAGACCGACCCGCAACCTTGGCAAAATTGCCGGGGTTGCGGTTTTTTATTTCGAACAGTCTGGGGAATGGAAACGCTGTGGAATTTCTCGGGATATGGGAAAAGCATGGTAGAATTGCATAGCTTAGTCATATTGTTGCGATGGCTTGCTTTGTTTGTGCAATGCAGTTTGAGCGGTGGCGTACAAGGTGTATGTGGCACATGTAATGAACTTACAAACAGCGATTAATCAATAAATTGCACCGCTTGTAGGGGCGTATGGCATACGCCCTGAATTGCGCGGATTTGCAATGTTGTGGTGTTGGTTTGTGGTGCGGTTCATGCGGTGGCGTACAGGGCGTATGCAATACGCCCCTACATATATACCGTATGCAATCAATAAACAACATACATTGTTCGACAAATGACGCAATTCGCAACCCCCGAAAACTACATTTGACATAGGAAAAACTACATAGGACATAGAAAAAATTATATCAGACATAATTCAAACTACAT
>CAVCON010000075.1:0-11357 GCA_963603805.1 Oscillospiraceae bacterium | reverse complement strand
AGAAAAAATTATATCAGACATAATTCAAACTACATCAGACCTTTTTTCACCGCTTGCAAACGCATGATAAACAACAACTTACGCCTATTCGCCATTTTTCGTATAAAAGGCTGTTTATGAGCGGCTTGGCACTTCCCTGATAAAATCGGATGTTTCCCCATTTCCAATGCGTGAAATACACTTACCAACCCGGCACACCACGCGCACCACCTCCGCCAACATTGCCATAAAGGCGAAAATGACTATTTTTGCAAAAACATGGGAAACTGCGACATCAGACATACTGCAAAATACGGCTCGCGCGAAAAGCGGATTGTCCGCGTAGGGATATGGGGCATAGCGGTGAACTTTGTGTATGCCCTGTTCAAGGGCGTGATAGGGCTTGCCTCCGGGTCGATAGCCATTTTCCTCGATGCCGTGAACAACCTCAGCGATGCGGTGTCGTCCGTCATTGCCGTGGGCGGCATAAAGCTCGCCATGAAGCCCGCCGACAAACGCCACCCTTTCGGGCACGGCAGGATAGAATACGTCAGTGCCTTCGTAATATCGGCGATAATCGTCGGCGTAGGGGCTGTGTCGTTTTTCAGCGCAGTGGGGAAGATAATCCACCCCACCGCCACGCACTACACCACCCCGATGCTCATTGTAATGGCAACGGGGGTAATAGCCAAACTGTGGCTCGGAATACACACCATACGCGTAGGGAAACGCGAAAACTCCGACTCGCTGAACGGCTCTGGCACGGAAAACCTCTTCGACGCGATAATAACATTCGCCACCATAATCTCCGCCCTGCTGCTCATGGTGTGGGACATTGACCTTGACGGCTGGTTTGGGGCGGGCATCTCGCTCATACTTGTCAAAGCCGGAGCGGGCATACTCAAGGACACCTTCAACGACCTTTTGGGACACAGGGCCGACAGCAAGCTGTCGAGGCAACTGAAAAGCCGAATCACGTCATACGAGGAGGTGTATGGGGCATACGACCTTATACTCAACAACTACGGTCCCGACAGCATGGTGGGTTCGGTCAACATAGAAGTTCCCGGACAGATGACCGCAAGAGAACTGCACCTGCTCACGCTGAAAATACAGCGCGACATATCCGAAAACTACGGCATATACCTTGCCGTGGGCATATACGCGCACGACGGCAGCCTCGAACACGCGGCGTTGCAGGAAAGCGTGCGCCAAACGGTTATGGGGCGCAAGGGGGCTATGCAGCTTCACGGGTTCATCATTGACGAGGAAAACAAAACCGTTTCGTTTGACGTGGTAACAGACTTCTCGGTAAAAGACCGCAAAGCCTTCAGCCGCGCACTCGGCGAGGAACTCGGCGCAGCCCATCCGCAATACAAGTTCCTCGTGAACACCGACCCCGACTACTGCGACTGAACGCGCCAAGGCGGCGCACAGCGTTTATAGTGTTCTTTTTCTCTTTTTTAATACACTTAGCCGCCATATTAAAAAAGATAATTATATTTTTGCACACGCAAGAAACCAACTACATACAAGTATATGAACAGCAATATCGACATCCGCGCCCTGAACGAGCAAATAGAAATAGAAAGCGGCTTCATCACCGACCTCACCGCCGGCATGGGGCGCACCATTGTGGGACAGAAACATTTGGTTGACTCACTGCTTGTGGGGCTTCTGTCAAATGGGCACATACTGCTCGAAGGCGTGCCGGGACTTGCCAAGACACTCGCGATAAAAACCCTCGCCTCGCTGATTGACGCAAAGTTCAACCGCGTGCAGTTCACTCCCGACCTCCTGCCCGCCGATATCATAGGAACATTGATATACAGCCAGAAGACGGAAACCTTCGTGGTGAAGCAAGGCCCTGTTTTCGCCAACTTCATCCTTGCCGACGAGATTAACCGCGCCCCGGCAAAGGTGCAGAGCGCACTACTCGAAGCCATGCAGGAACGACAGGTAACTATCGGCGGCGAGACATTCCCCCTGCCCGAACCGTTCCTCGTACTCGCCACCGAAAACCCCATTGAACAGGAAGGCACATACAACCTGCCCGAAGCGCAAACCGACCGCTTCATGATGAAGGTGATAATAGACTACCCCACCATTGAGGAAGAAAAGGCCATTATACGCGCAAAGCTCGACGAGAAGAAACCAGAGGAAATAAAGGCCGTTGTTGGGGCGGACAAGATTATGCACGCACGCGAGGTGGTGAAAGACATATATCTTGACGAAAAGATAGAGCAGTACATTGCCGACATTGTGTTTGCCACACGCTATCCCGAGCGCTACAAACTGAAGGACATGAAAGACTACATATCTTTCGGCGGCAGTCCGCGAGCATCCATAAACCTTGCATACGCAAGCCGCGCATATGCCTTCCTGAAGCGCAGGGGCTACGTGATACCCGAGGACATTCGCGCCGTGGCACACGACGTGCTGCGCCACAGAATAGGGCTTTCGTATGAGGCCGAGGCGGCAAACGTAACAAGCGACAACATAATCGACGAAATCATAAACAAGGTTGCCGTACCCTAAGAACCACACAGGGAACTTGCATTATGGACACCACGGAACTTCTGCGCCGCGTAAGGCGCATTGAAATAAAATCGCGACGGCTGAGCAGCAACATATTTGCCGGCGAATACCATTCGGCATTCAAGGGCAAGGGAATGAGCTTCTCCGAAGTGAGGGAATACCAGTATGGCGATGACGTGCGCGACATCGACTGGAACGTTACGGCACGCTTCAACCGCCCATACGTAAAGGTGTATGAGGAAGAGCGCGAACTTACCGTGATGCTCCTTATCGACGTGTCGGGTTCTGTGGATTTTGGCACGAGAATGCGCACAAAAAGGGAACTAATCACCGAAATCGCCGCCACACTGTCGTTTTCCGCCATTCAGAACAACGACAAGATAGGCGTAATCTTTTTCAGCGACAAGGTGGAGAAGTACATTCCCCCACAGAAAGGGCGCAAGCACATATTGTACATAATACGCGAATTGCTCACGTTCACGCCGCAGGGAAAGAAAACCGACATTTCGGAAGCGTTGGAGTTCATGATGAAAATACAAAGGAGGCAGTGCGCGGCGTTCGTGATAAGCGACTTCATAGACCGCCACGACCTCACCGACAAGCTGAAGACAGCGGGACACCGCTACGACCTCAACGCCATAGAGGTGTATGACATCAGAATGAAAGAGCTTCCCGATGTGGGAATAATAGAAATCCGCGATGCCGAGACGGGACACATTGAGTATGTTGACACATCGAGCAAGCGAGTGCGCAACCAGCACCGCCGCGCATGGCAGGAGCGCGAAGACGCGCTGCACCTGCAATTCACCAAGGCGGGAGTGAGAAACGTTGCGATACCAACCGACGGGAACTACGTGAAGAAACTTATGCAACTGTTCAACACAAAAACAGCCGTATCATAACAAGGCAAACACTAAAAATGGCAAAAAAAGCACATATACTCGCATTGATACTCCTGGCTGCGGTGTTCACGGCAAAGGCGCAGGTAAAGGTTACCGCCACAATCGACTCCGCCGAAATACTGATAGGAGGGCAGACTGCCGTACACATCACCGTGGAGCATCCGCAAAACGTGCAGCCGGCATTCCCCAAATCCGTCCAGCAATTGATGAAGGAAGGCGTTGAGGTTGTGAAAGAAGGAAGCGTGAACACAAAGAAAGACAAACCCGCAAGCGGGACAAACACTTCGGATTTCTCGTTTACGATAACAAGTTTCGATCCCGCGCTCTACTACATCCCTTCCATGAACGTCAAGGTGGGCGGCAAAGTCTATTCCACCGACCAACTCGCGCTCAAAGTCAACGATGTGAAGGTTGACACAGCCCACGTTGACAAGTTTTTCGGACCTAAGGAGATTATAGAGCCAGTATATACATGGCGCGACTGGATGCCGCTGTTTTTCCTGTCGCTGCTGCTTATCGTCTGCGGGGTTGCCGTATGGCTATCGGCACGAAGGCTGATGTCCGCGCCCAAGGTGAAAGTTGCAAAAGCCGAAAAGAAAACGCCGCTCCTGCCCCACAAGGAAGCACAAAAGGAAATCGCGAAACTCAAAGACGAATACGAGTCGGAGGAGCTTTCATCAAAAGACTACTACACCAGCCTTATCCTGATTTTGCGCCGCTATGTGAGCAAACGCTACGGTTTCCGCGCTGACGAGATGACTTCGTATGAACTCGTGGAGCATCTTATTGACCTCGGCGACAAGCAAAGGCTTCAGGCAAAAGAGAGTGCCAATAGCGAAAACGCGCAAGCCACATTGGAAAAAGAGCCGGACTATGCCGAGCTGCGCGAAATTCTCGCCACTGCCGACCTGACAAAATTCGCAAAGCTCAAAACAGACTCCAGCGAGGACGAGCGCAACCTTATGCGCCTGTCAGCCTATATCGAAACAACAAAAAGCGACAAACTGCCCGAAACAATTGCCGAAGATGAGGACGAAAAGCCCGAGACACCGGCAAAGAGCCCGCGCACGAAAAAGAAATTAATTCTCGGAATCGCAATTGCTGCCACGGTTGCAATCGCCTTGCTAATGATAAACGAGATTTTCGGCTTATTGCTATAACTAAATATCAGTAAATGGTAACATTCGCAAACAAAGAAGTTCTCCTGCTGCTGTTGCTGCTCATACCATACGCCGTATGGTACTTCCTGCGCCACAGCAAACGCGAGGCATCCATAACCATATCCGACACCAACGCATACAGACATATCCGCCCGACGCTGAAACTGCGGCTGATGCACACGCCGTTTATCCTGCGGCTGTTCACCATTGCACTGATTATTCTTATAATAGCCCGCCCGCAGGGAAAGAACTCGTGGAAAAACTCGCAGGTTGAAGGCATCGACATTATGCTCGCCATAGACGCAAGCACAAGTATGCTCGCCGAAGACTTGCAGCCTAACAGAATACAGGCGGCCAAAAGCGTTGCCACGGAGTTTATCTCGGCACGCCCCAACGACAACATAGGATTGACAGTATTTGCCGCCGAAGCCTACACGCAGTGTCCCATGACAACCGACCACGCATCGCTGCTGAACCTTATGCAGCAGGTGAGTTGCGACCTTGCCCTGCACGGAGTTATAAACGACGGCACTGCGATTGGAATGGGAATAACCAACGCCGTCTCGCGTCTGAAGGAGAGCAAAGCCAAAAGCAAAGTAATAATACTGCTCACCGACGGCTCCAACAACTCTGGGGAAATATCCCCGCTCACAGCCGCCGACATCGCCGCCACATACGGAATAAGAATTTACACAATCGGCGTAGGCACAAACGGCACTGCGCCGTTCCCCTATCCGCTTCCCGGCGGAGGCGTTCACTATGTGCAGATGCCTTGCGAAATAGACACGCAGACGCTAAACGGCATCGCTACTGCCACAGGCGGACAATTTTATCAGGCTAACTCAACAAGCCAGCTGAAAAAAGTATATCACGACATCGACACATTGGAGCGCACAAAATTCAGTGTGCGCAAATATTCCAAACGCTACGACCTTTACCAACCGCTCGCGCTGCTGGCGATAATCTCGCTGCTTCTTGAAATACTGCTGCGAACAACCATATACCGGCGGTTGCCATAAATATAAAACGGACCATGTTCAGATTTGAAGACCCGAAATATCTGTATTTGCTGTTGCTGCTCGCGCTGTGCGCCATTATATATATATTGTCCTGCATATCCGCCAGACGCAAGCTGCGCCGCTTTGGCGATGCGCAGCTCCTTAAAGCCCTCATGCCCGATGCCTCAGTCAAAAGGCAGCACCTGAAATTCATAATTGTGCTGTTTGCCGCAGCAATGCTTATAATCGCCTTAGCCCGCCCGCAAATGGGAATGACTATTGACAACGAAAAGAAGCAGGGCATCGAGGTCATAATTGCCTTGGACATTTCCAACAGTATGATGGCCGAAGACGTGTCGCCAAACCGTCTGGAATGCGCCAAGCAACTTATTTCCTCAACCATCGACCGTATGGACAACGACAAGGTGGGGATTATAGTGTTTGCGGGCGATGCGTTCAGCCAGCTGCCAATCACGAGCGACAACATCTCCGCGAATATGTTTCTTGACGCAATCAACCCATCGCTCATAACCCGTCAGGGAACGGCGATAGGACAGGCCATAAGCCTTGCAATCAAAAGTTTCACCCAGAAAGAGGGCGTGGGACGTGCAATCATTGTGATTACCGACGGCGAAGACCACGAAGGGGGTGCCGAGGAGGCGGCGAAAGAAGCAGCAAAGAAAGGAATGCGCGTGTTCATGATTGGCGTAGGAAAGGAAAGCGGCGCACCAGTGCCCGACCCTGCGAACAAGAATAACTATCTCACAGACAAGAACGGTCAGACTGTGATTTCGCGGCTCAACAAGGAAATGTGCCGCAAAATAGCCGAGGCGGGAAAGGGCACGTTCATCTACCTCACAAATGCGCCCACAGCAAGGGAACGCCTGTTCGGCGACCTCGACAAGATAAAGAAGAGCGAAATGTCCTCCGCCATTTATTCCTCATACGCCGAGCAATTCCAATGGGTAGCCCTTCTCGCCCTCATCGCATTGGTTATTGACGCAATAATAATGGAGCGCAAAAACCGCGTGCTGCGCAAACTCAACCTGTTCAAGAAAAGATGATGATTTCCAGGAAATACATAATATTAATTTTTGCACTGCTGTGTGCGGTCGAGGCTTTTTCGCAAAGCGACAACCGCCGACTGATACGCCAGGGCAACTCCCTTTACCTTGACAGCCTGTTCAACGATGCCGAGACCTCGTACCGCAAGGCAATAAAAAAGAACGACAAGGACGCTGCGGCACACTTCAACCTCGGCAACGCCCTGCTGCGCCAGCGCAACCCCAAAGACGCCGCCGCGCAATACGAGGCTGCGATAAAGCGCACAAAAAATCCCCTTTACCTCGCCAAGGCCAACCATAACCTCGGCGTGATACTGCAAAGCCAAAAACAATACGGCGAAGCCATAAAAAGCTACGAGAACGCCCTGCGCAACAATCCCCGCGACGACGAGAGCCGTTACAATCTCGCCTTGTGCCGGCATCTTTTGAAAAACCAAAAGCAGGATCAGAAGCAGAACGACCAGAACCAGCAGGAGAAGGACGACAAAAAGCAACAGAACAAACCGCAGCAAAACAAGGACAAGCAAGAGCAGAAACAACAACAGAACAATAACCAGATGTCAAAGGACAATGCCGAACGCCTGCTTGACGCTGCAAAACAGGAAGAGCAGAAAACGCAGGACAAGCTGCGCAAGGGGCAACGTTACGCAAGTCCCAGAAGCCTTGACAAGAACTGGTGAACAGAGCATACATACAATGACAAAAAGAATATACAGCCTATTACTCCTTTCACTGCTCGCCCTGCCGCTATTCGGCGCGATACACATAAAGGTGAACGCCCCAAGCAGCGTGGCAACGGGAGAGGATTTCAGAATAGAATACTACGTCTCAACGCGTGAAGTCGAGAATTTCACAGGTCCGAAGTTTCCCTCCGGCATCAACGTCCTCTACGGTCCGAGCCGCTCCGAAATGTCGAGCTACCAGATAATAAACGGCAAAAGCTCCGGCTCAAGCTCCGTAACCTTCACCTACACCTGCACCATCGACAAGGCGGGAAGCGTAAGCATACCGCCGGCAACGTTCCGCATAGGCGGCAAAACATACAAGACCAACTCGGTTACGATACACGCAAGCGGTTCAACGCGCCACACGCAAGGCGGAAGCTCCCAACAGCAGGACCAAGCAATAACAACGCCCACAAACGGCAGGATTACCGCGAAAGACCTTTTCATCACCGTTTCGGCAAACAAGACAAAGGTTTACGAGCAGGAGCCAATTGTGCTCACATACAAAATATACACGCGCGTAAACCTCACACAGCTTTCCGGCAAAATGCCCGACCTCAAAGGTTTCCTCATACAGGAAGTGCCGCTGCCCAAAAACAAGACTTTCAGCGTGGAAAGCTACAAAGGCGAGAACTACCAAACCACCAAATGGTGTCAGTACGTGATGTTCCCACAGCAGACAGGCAAATTGGAAATACCGTCAATAAAGTTCGACGGCATTGTTGCCGTAGCCAACCCCAACATCGACCCCTTTGACGCATTCTTCAACGGAAACTCAAATTTTGCGGAGGTCAAGAAGTCGATAATCGCACCGTCGCTCACATTGGAAGTGTCGAAACTCCCCGCCCCCAAGCCCTCTGACTTTTCCGGGGCTGTGGGCGATTTCAAAATCACTTCCTCCATTCTCACCCCCAAGCCGCGCACAAACGAAAACCTTTCCGTGCGCCTCGCAATCAGCGGCACGGGAAACATGAAACTCATCACCGCCCCCAAGCTCAACCTTGGCGCGGACTTCGAGGTGTTCCCAGCAAAACTTACCGACAAAACCACGCTCACCGCCAACGGCATGAGCGGAACGGTGTATTACGACTACGTGGTTGTGCCCCACCAAAAGGGCGACTACACGCTTCCGGCAATAAACCTCGGATATTTCAACACGGCAGACAACGCATACAAGACCGCCACCACGCAACCCATAAGTTTCCGCGTGGAACAGGGCGCGAACCAGCCGTCAGAGGATGACGACCTGCTTCGCAAGGACATCAACGACATACACCGTGGGCAATACTCCACGCCGTCAAGTTTCCTCACGCCCACTAACGCATGGTACTATGCGGCATACGCTGCACTGCTCGTGCTGTTTGCCATTGCATTCTTCGTGTTGAAACGTTCCGAACATTTCAGAAGCAACACCACCCTGCGGTTGCAGCACCGCGCAAAGCGCACAGCCACAAAACACCTGCGCAAGGCCGAAAAGCTGATGAAAGCAGGAAACTCCGCAGAGTTCTACGACGAAATAGCCAACGCGCTTATGGCTTACGCCTCCCACCGTCTGGCAATACCCATGTCGGAGTTCAAGACCGACGAGATAGAAAGCACGCTGCTTAAAAGGAACGTGAGCCAGACGCTCGCCGCAGAGTTCACCGACCTAATGAAGCAATGCGAGTTCGCACGCTACGCGCCGGGAAACCCGCAGGAGAACATGGAAAACCTCTACCAACGTTCCGCCAAGGCAATAGTGGAAATTGAGGACACATTAAGATAACCCACCGACATGAAACGAGCATTATTCATAATATCACTTATATTCTGCTGCACACTGTTCGCGGTCAGCCTCCGCGCCGCATCGCCGCAAGAAAGCTACGAAAACGGCTGCGCCCTCTACTCCAAGAACGAGTTCCGCGCCGCCGCCAAGGAGTTTGAGAACGCTGCCAAAGGCATACGCAGCTCCGACATACAATACAATCTCGGCAACTGCTACTACCGCCTCAACGACTATCCCCGCGCACGTCTCGCCTTTGAGCGGGCAGTGCGCATTGACCCGTCAAACTCCGACGCGAAATACAATCTGAGAATAACAGCGGCAAAAATCAAGTACGCCGGGGCGCAACCCCAGTCGTTCATCTCCTCGTGGTGGCACAACCTGCTCCACTCCCGTAGCATCGCCCAATGGACGACATACGCCCTTGTATGCTTCGCGCTCATATTATTATGCGTCCTGCTCTACTTTTTCGGCAACGCGCTATGGATGAGAAAAGGCGCGTTCTTCGGAGGCTTGGCTTTGGTGTTTGTCATGGCAGTCTCCCTTATATGCGCCGGCATACTCACAAGTCAAGGAGACACGCCGAGTGAAGCCATCGTGCTGCAACAAAGCGACATCCGCCAGTCGCCGTCCGCAAATTCAAAAACTCTCCAGCACATTCTTCCCGGGGCAAAAATAAGGCTCATCACCGAAAGCTCCGTAAAAGGCTGGCAGCAGGTTTCTCTCGGCGGAGGGCAGAAAGGATGGATTTCCACAGAAAACATAGGCATGATATAAACAACGGTTCAAAATTAAATCCATATGACTGACCTTATGCCCACCTATATTCCGTACAGCAAACAAATACGTTCCCCTTATTTTGCGAAACGGTTTACGCAAGGCGTTTTGGGTGTATGCAAACCGTTGGTTAGTTATATAGGGTATATATGTAGGGGCGTATGGCACACGCCCTGTACGCTGCCGCACAAGCCGCATCAAAAAACACTGGCAGCCATTGCCGCAACATTGCAAAATCCGCACAATTCGGGCGTATGCAATACGCCCCTACGGAGGTGCAATTCATTCATTAATCGTATATCGTACATTTATATGGGCGTATGGCATACGCCCTGTACGCCACCGCACAAACCGCATCAAAAAACACCTCGAACCACCGCCGCAACATTGCAAAATCCGCGCATTTCGGGCGTATGCAATACGCCCCTACGGAGGTGCAATTTGTTGATTAATTACACATAACCGTCTGTAACACCACGAAAGCCATGTTGGAAAAAGCCCTGTCCCTCGACCAAACAATCACCCTCGCCCTCAACGGCAGCGACTCGCTGTACGCCGACGGACTGATGATGACAATAACTTCCACACTCACATGGATTCCCGTGGGGTTGGTTATGCTCTACGTGGTGATAAAAAACAACGAACTCCCACGGCTTCTCACCATTGTTGCCATGCTTGTGGCGTGCGTGGCGTTATGCACAACGCTTTCCGAAATAAGCAAGGCGCTGTTTGAAAGGTGGAGACCGTCTAACGACCCTATATTAATGTACACCGTGAATATTGTTGATGGCTATCGCGAAAGCGGCTTCGGCTTTTTCTCCGCCCACGCCGCCAACACCATGTCGGTTGCCGTGTTCCTCGTGCTCCTTTTCAGGAACACCCGCCTGTCATTGTTGATGCTGCTATGGTCGCTGCTCAACGGATGGTCGCGCATATATCTCGGGGTGCACTATTTCGGTGATGTCATCGTTGGCTTTGCAGTCGGGGCAATGGTCGGAGCGGCACTTTATTATTTGCACCACAAAATAGCGTCGCGCTTGGCAAACCAGACGCGGGTAATATCATCCGAATACACACGCGGAGGCTATCTCAAGGCGGACATCAACTTCCTCACCCTTTCCCTTTTGCTTACGTTTTCCGTCATCACAATCATAGCCTGCGTGCGCTGCATTTGACGGCAAAAGCCATTTTTCGTAACACGCAGAATTACAGCACTTTCCCCTTTGTTTGCATAAAACAGCAAGCTCTTGATTTACAGCTTGTTGCAAAACGGCAAAAAAAGGTCTGATGTAGTTTGAATTATATCAGACATAATTTTTTCTACATAGGACATAGTTTTTCCTACATCCGATGTAGTTTTCGGGGTGTTTTGAAAAAGCAATCGATTTGCGTTTTGTGGGGATTATATAAACGGTGTGTGTTGTTTTTGATTGCATACGGTATATATGTAGG
>CAVCON010000074.1:0-11396 GCA_963603805.1 Oscillospiraceae bacterium | reverse complement strand
CACCACTCTGACGCAATATTTCTACTACATCATTGTATCAATTTTATATTCATAAACTCGCCGAGTTCGCACCCTCGGATTTCAACCGCCAAGTTAAACTCCTCAACTGGCCGGATTACGGATTTATAAGCCGTTTCACACAAGGCGCGACCAAAGCAAAAGCCGCAGCATAATGCTTCGGCAATGCCGTTTATAGCCTTCCTTATCACCTTACGGTAACCTTGAATGATTTTGCGCCGATTTTTACAACGTATATGCCGCTGGGCACATTCTCAACAACAGGCTGTTTTGTCTCTGCCCACAAAACTCCGTCGGTGGTGTAAATCCGGCATATTTCCTCATCCGCCTTGCCCGAAACGGTTATCCGGCCTTGTGTGCCAGACACAGACACTTTGTCTGTCTTTATGCCGTCAATCCCTGTGCTTGCCACCACTATTATCCGTTTGGACAAAATCTTCGAGTCTTTGAAATCATAAAATCCCTTTTCGTTCTTACGGCATTTTATTCCGAAATAAAGAGTTGTCTCCCCTTCTTTCAAGCCCTTGGCATACCAGTGCGGCTCCATGCTTTTCTTGCTGTCGGATGACAGCTCTATAATTTCGCTGTCATACTCGGTTTGGAAATCGCAGAACATATTTGCCTGGTAGTTTATGCCCAAGTTTATTTTTTCCCCAACCTCTACGACAATAGGGGTTTCCTTATCCCACTCAAGGTTGGTGGACGCACGGTTTACCGTAATGAAGGCTTTCGAAGGGTTGGCTACTATATTGGGATTTCCGCCCTCTTTGGGTTCCAAGACGTAAGCATATTTACCGGCGTTCATTTCCGTTTCGTTAGTGTTTATATAGCCGCCTGCATACTCGTTGCCCGACACTTTAAACATTTGCAATTCGGGGTACTTGTCATCCTTGTCAAGATAATACAAACTCAGCCAAAAATCTTTTTCATTATAAGGACCGAAGATTTCTGGGACAATGCTAAAGCAGCTCTCGCTGGAGCTTATTGACATATCGTCATAAGTTACCGTTTGGTACTCATCCTTAAAGCCGATGACCAGCGGATTTACCGTAAGCTTGCCGTCCTTGTAAACAAAATTGTAATTGTCCGACTTGCCGCCGTCCACGTATATCGCGTAATCGCCCACGTTTGACTCCTTGGTGGCATTGCACTCCGCCTTGGGCTTGGCTGTGAGCGAAGATTCGTTATCGCCATTCGCAAAGCCCGCATACGAAACCTTGAATTCCGGGTCGTCCTTGCCGTACAGACGCTCATAATCGCCGACCTTGCAGGTGAGTTCGCGCTTTGTTATCGCGAGTTCCCCAGGAGTGTAGGACGATATGTCATAATTATCCGAAACGCCCCCACTTATGTTTATTGGATAAGTTCCGCAAGGAGATTTCGCCGAGGCTTCCGTTGAAATTTTGAACGCTTGTTGCATATTCGGGGCAGTTTCCCCATTTTTCAATCCGGCGTAAGACAAGCTGAAAGACGGATTTGGGTCGCCGTAAACCTTGGTGCAGTTTTTCACCGACACCGACAGCGGAGCCTTTACCACTGCCAGTTTGCCGTTCGTGGAGCTCAAGGTGTAGTTCTTGTCCTCAAGCGTGGCCACTATCGGGTATGTCCCCACACCACTCTGCGGCGTGGCTTCAGTTGAGAGGTGTATGGGATTGTCCAAATTGGAAACGCCCTCGTTGTTCACAAATCCGTCAACCGAGGCACACCTGAACTTCGGGTTCTCGTCCCCGTACATCCTCTCGCCGTTGGCAACAACCGCATTCAACGTCTTTTTCTTTATTGTGTAAGTGAAAGGAATGTCCCATTGGATGCCGTTTGAGGCTTTCGCGTGAATTTTTGTGGTATATGTCCCGGCGTCCTTTTCTATAGAACTGAAGTCCAAGGAAACGTCTATCCCCTCGTTCTGCTTCAGATAGTTTCTGTATGAAATTTTGGGCTTCTTCCCGGAATATTCTTGCTCTTCTGAATTAAGTTCCACCATATTATAGCAGTCGCTTCTTTTAAGGGCGTTGTTTATGAAATAGAAACGACAACCATTTCCATAAATACTTTTTTCTACATTATTACATAAAAAGTACACGGTGCAGTCGGTTGTATAATAAGATTTCCCATAGTAATCAAAAAAAGCTTCGTCTTTTACTTCTTTTATAGAGCTTGGAATAACTATAATCGCTCCTTTTGCATAAGCAAAAGTTCCATCTTCTATGCCTGTTACTTTATAGTTATAACCATTATAAGACACCTGTTCCGGAATGTTTACGAACCTATTATCATAGTCTTTATACGCGACAGCACATTCCGAGCCGTCAACCATCCCCGACTTGTAGGTTATCTTGTAACAGATGCTGTCAACGATGAAATCTTCCGCAGAGGCGGAAAGGAATGCCGATAGCATTGCTATCAGCACTCCTGTTTTTTGAATGAAGGATTTCATTTCGACGAAGTTTTTTGTCTTTCACCGCATTCGCATTCCCCGGAATTGCCCGAAAGTTCGGAACCGTCGAGAATGCTCAATCCGCTCGCGTTTCCAAGGATTTCGAGCACCTCATTCTCCTGTTCGGGTTCGTACACGATTTTGCCGTCCTTGAAGAACCCTTTCCTTTCCAGCTCCGCAAGTGCCTCAATGCCTTTTCTTGTGAGCCTCTCAGAGTTTACTAACACTCTTTTTTCTCTTTTCATTTTTTATTTTCCCTGCCTCAGGACCCCTCTCGTCGGCGTTGAAAAATTGGTATGAAAAAGCGTAGGAATCTGTATCTGTTACCGTCCTACGATTGGAGGCTTCTCGCATTGCCCTATCAAAGTCAGACGGCAACTGCAGAAGCCCACGCATATTATATGTAAAAACGGCTTAATGCCCCAAGCTCTTTCCAAAGCCGGGACAATGCCTGATTTACATACCACGGGCATCTACCGTTGCTACATCCTTGACTTTGATATGAATTTTGCGAGAATTCCCAACCGTCAAGAACCAGCGCGGATAAACGCTTTCTTATGTTATATTCACATCCCGCCACACGAACCCCGGACCGGGGCTCTGCTGTGCGGTCTGCCCTGCAAATGTAATAATTTTCCAACACCCGCACCATAAACGCGGGAATATTTTTACATCATTGCCTTTCAACATAGCTCTGGATTAAATTCAAAATCCTCAAACGCGATTATTGTGAAGCGGCTATCACTCTTGTTTTTGCCAGCAACCTTATTTAGAGTAACTTCATGAGATTTGGGGCTTTTCCCAAAGAAATTTGCTATATTTGCACCAGACATAATGCCAAGACACGCATGGACGACAAAGTGAAATATTGGATTGAAATGTCCGACTATGATTTCGAGACAGCAAAAGCCATACTCGACACCAAGCGTTTCCTTTATGTGGCTTTTATGTGCCACCAAACTATAGAGAAAATACTAAAGGCATATTGGAGCAATGCATTGGAGGAACCTCCTTTGAAGATTCATAGTTTGTCAAGGCTGGCGGAAAAAAGCGGCTTAGATAAAAATATGTCTGAAGAACAAACGGACTTCATTGACGAACTTGAACCGCTGAATATTGAAGCGCGCTACCCATCATATAAAGAACGGCTGCTCAGAAGCCTTACGACGGAGCGTTGCAAATATATAATCAAACAAACTGACGAACTAAGAATATGGATAAAGAACAAGCTATAAAACTGGCACAACGCTACAAAGCGGCTGTTGCGGAACGGTTGCCATTGAAGGCTCTTTATCTTTATGGCTCGTTCAGCAAGGGCAATTATACGGAGGACAGCGATATAGACATTGCCGTGGTCGTGGAGCGCATGGACGACAACTATTTTGAGGACACTCCCTTATTGTGGAAACTGAAACGCAAGGTGAGCAACCTTATAGAACCTGTATTGCTTACGGACGACACAAGCAACCCGCTATATGCCGACATACTTAAAACAGGCATATTGATTTGAGCGAAAAGCATTGCCTGCAAGGCATAAATCTATCATTGACATAACGCCATATACAGCCGTATGCCGTTGCCGCGCAACCATGAAGGCTTGCGGCGTTTGTGCGGTAGCCGGTGGCGTGCATGGCGTATGCAATACGCATCAGCAAAGAATTTATTATTAATTCAATAAATTGCACCGCCGTAGGGGCGTATGGCATACGCCCTGAATTGCGCTGGTTTGCAATTCTGTGGCGGCGGTTTGCGGTGCGGTTTATGCGGCGGAGTAAAGGGCGTATGCCATACGCCCCTACATATATACCGTTTGCAATCAAAAACAACATACGCCGTTTGTATAATTCTCGCAAAGCCAAAAACGATTGCCCCTTCACAACACCCCGAAAATTACATCGGATATGGGAAAAACTACATAGGACGTAGGAAAAATTATGTCTGATATAATTTAAACTACATCAGACCTTTTTTCGCGCCTTGTAAGGCGTTATTTTTCAAGAGTTTATCCAATCATTCGTTTTATTGGGGAAATTTCTGTAAACCAGTAGGTTGCGCGATTTTGTGGAAAAACTGCGGGGCGGCAAAAGGATTTCTTTTGCCGCCCCGCGTATATATAATATGATGTGTATTATTTGTTGTCGGCAAGGTATTTGTCGAGCGCGGCCGTTATTGAGGGCATTTCGGGGGTTGGCGCAGCGAGGTCGAGCCGCAAGCCGAGTTCGTTCACCGTTTTTTGCGCCGAGTTGCCGTAGCAGGCTATGCGCACGTCGTCCTGCTTGAAGTCGGGGAAGTTTTTCTTCAACGCCTGCACTCCCGCCGACGTGAAGAATATCATCATGTCGTAGTCGAACTTTTCTTCGGGCTTGAAGTCGTTGCTCACAGTGCGGTACATCACGGCTTCCTTGTATTTGAGGCCTTTCGCGTCGAGAAAGGTCTTTATGTGGTCATCGTGCACGTCGCTCACGGGGATGAGGTATTTTTCCGTCTTGTGCTTCATCATCACCGCAACGAGCTCGGGGAGCTTGCCTGTTGTGCCGAAGAACACTTTGCGCTTGCGGTAGATGGCGTATTTCTGGATGTATAGTGAAACGGTCTCGGAGATTCCGAAGTATTTCATGTCCTCGGGGATTGTGATGCGCAGTTCGCGCGCCATGCGGAAGAAGTTGTCCACCGCCGTGCGCGATGTGAACACTATGGCTGTGTAGTCGAGTATGTTTACCTTTTGCTTGCGGAAATCTTTTGCGCTTACACCCTCCACCTTTATGAATGGTCTGAAAACAAGTTCTACTCCGTACTTTTGCGCAATATTGAAATAGGGTGATTTCTCTGAACTTGGCTGGGGTTGGGACACCAGAATCTTCTTGATCATTTCTTTAAATGTTCACTATCAATATTTCGTTGAAATAGACCAATGCCCGCCATAGCAGAAGCACCGGTATCAATTCCAGGGTGCAAAAGTACAAAATTAAATGGACACCGCTGAAACGGTATGCGAAAAAGATTTGTTTACACTTGATTAGCTGTAACATTTTGAAAGTCGCGACTAACAAAACAACCGTTACGCCAAGGGGTTTGAACGACAAATCGAAATAAACCACCAGCAGCGCGAGGGCGAAAAGCGACAGCCCGAGCAGCGTTACCATGAGCAGGTAGGACTCAAGCCACTGCCTGTTTTGCGCACGGTCGAAAAACACCCAGTTCACCACCTTGTACATCGCGAGCTTTGCCACAAAGTATGCGAAGCATATTGCCGTGTCCATTCCCAACAGTATGTACGGCGACACTTGGTTGAACACTTCGGTGAGATGGAGCTGCGTGTAGTCGAAAAACAGTATCGCGAGCGTGAGGCAGGTTTGCAGTATGAGGAAGATGTGTCCCTTGGTTTCGGGGTTCGCGCTCATGGAAAAGTCGCCGTCATGGTGGAAGCGGAAGAAGTTCTTTATCCTGTCGGCAAGAATTCCGATGTTCCGCGCAATGAAGAGCGAGGCTATGAAAAAGCTTGCGAGCAGAAGCCCGGTTACATAGTCGTCGCTGTTGAGGCGGTAGGTTATCGGCTCTGCCGCCATCCCTATCTGGTTCACCCGCAGTTCGGGGTGGAAGTACTCTTTGTCGGAAAAATAGTTTTTCCGCAGGTCGTATTTTTTCAGGTCAACATGGGCCGGCGAGCCTTTCAGCCCCGGGATGTACAGGGTGTCGGGCTGCGTGGAGAGATGTGTGGCTGGCGGTATGTCCATCATCGCCTGCACGGCGGAGTCCTGTTGCGCCGGGGTTGCATCTGCGGGAAGCAGGCGCAGTATTCCGTTCACCGTCCTCGGCTTCGGCTGCGGGGCGACGGCAAGCGAGTCGGCGGTTTCCTCGAACGAGTAGCCCGCCACCGTGTCTTGCGGCGTTATTGGCGGAATGAACTTCATTTTTGTCCTTTGTGCCTTTATCCGTGCGGCGTTACATCTGCGCCATCTTTGATATTGCGGTGTCCCATTGCGGTGTTGACTTCACAAGCTCCACCGCCTGTTGCGGCGTGTCGGCAACGCTCCAGAGGTTTCGGTGTATCTCGCGCATGAATCTTTCGCTTACCGCCCTTTCGAGCATTGCGGCAAGAGGGTCGAAGTAGCCCCGCGTGTTCAGGATGACTATCGGGTTGGAGTAAAGCCCCAGCTGCTTCCACGTGATAATCTCCAGCAGTTCCTCGAGCGTGCCGACACCGCCCGGCAGGGCTATCGTGGCATCCGCCAAAGATACTATTTTTTCCTTACGTGCGTGCATATCGGGAGTTACGACGAGGGTAGTGAGTCCGTCCCTGCACCATCCGTTGTCAACCATAAATTCGGGTATCACGCCAGTTACTTTTCCGCCGGCATTGAGCGCGGCATCTGCCAAAGCCCCCATCAGGCCCACTTTTCCCGCCCCGTAAACAACTTCGATGCCCTCTGCGGCGAGGGCTTTGCCGAGCGCGGCGGCTGCGGCGGTGTATTCCTGCGCCACCTGCGAGCTTGATGCGGCGTAAACGCCCACTCGTTTTATATTGTCCATATCCGTGAAAAAACAAAGCCCGGTGCAACCTGTCGTGTGGCTGCGCCGGGCAAATGGTTTGCTTTATTTTCAGATGCCGAACGCCTCGCGCACCTTGTCAACGTAGTCGAGTTTCTCCCAAGTGAACAGTTCCACGGTTTCGTCCTTGTCGCCGAAGTATGCGTTGTGGAAATGCTTCGTTATCGTCTGCGGCTCGCGCCCGAAGTGTCCGTAGGCTGCCGTCTCCTCATAGATTGGGTTGCGCAGTTTCAGGCGTTCCTCGATTGCGTAGGGACGCAGGTCGAAAATGCCGCCGATCTTCTTCGCGATTTCTCCGTCTGTGATGTTGAGGTGCGAAGTGCCGTTGGTGTTTACGTATATGTTTATCGGCTCTGCAACGCCTATTGCATAGCTGAGCTGTATCAGAATTTCGTCTGCAACGCCGGCGGCAACGAGATTTTTCGCTATGTGGCGTGCGGCGTAGCAAGCCGAGCGGTCAACCTTCGAGGGGTCCTTGCCCGAGAACGCTCCGCCTCCGTGCGCACCGCGTCCGCCGTATGTATCAACTATTATCTTGCGCCCTGTAAGTCCTGTGTCGCCGTGGGGGCCGCCGATAACGAACTTGCCGGTGGGGTTCACGAAATATTTTATGTCGTCGTTGAAAAGTTTCTTCACCGATTCGGTCTTGATTTCGGCAAGCACACGCGGAATGACGATGTTTATCACATCCTCGCGGATTTTTGCGAGCATTTCGGCGTCTGCCGCCTTTTGGTCGCCGTCCTTTGCCTCAACAAACTCATCGTGCTGCGTGGAAACCACAATTGTATCGATGCGCACGGGCTTGTTGTTGTCGTCATACTCAACCGTTACCTGGCTCTTCGCATCGGGGCGCAGGTATGTCATAACCTTTCCCTCGCGGCGGATTTCTGCAAGCACGGTGAGAATCTTGTTTGCCAGCGCAAGAGTAAGCGGCATATAGTTCGCCGTTTCGTTTGTGGCGTAGCCGAACATTATTCCCTGGTCGCCCGCGCCCTGGTTCATCGGGTCTTCGCGCTCCACGCCACGGCGTATGTCGGCACTCTGCTCGTGTATGGCGTTAAGCACGCCGCACGACTCTGCCTCGAACTTGTATTCTGCCTTTGTGTAGCCTATGCGCCCTATTGTCTTTCGCACAACCTCGTGAAGGTCAACATAGGTTTTTGTCTTTACTTCACCTGCCACTACCACCTGTCCTGTGGTAACTAATGTTTCGCAAGCTACTTTTGAGTTGCGGTCGTAAGCAAGCAACTCGTCAAGCACGGCGTCCGATATTTGGTCGGCCACCTTGTCGGGATGTCCCTCTGACACTGATTCGGAAGTGAATAAGTAAGCCATATAAAATAATTTGTGTGTGCCGGGGCGTTCGCCTTCGCACACGGGTTAGAATTTCTCTCTCGTGTGGCGGAAATTTTTGCCGTTCGCGGCTGAAAACTTTGCGGAAACGCATCACGGTCTTAACGCGACCGTTGTTTTAGCATTGTTTTCAAGTGGTTGCAAGCAGCTCAAATCTATCCACCAAACAAATAAATATAATCCCACCCCCAAACGGACGGTCGGATATTCGTTGCAAAGTTAGCACATATTTTTGTAACGCAAAACGCATTGGATGCATTATTTCGCGGCATTTGCACTTTTTTCAAAATCTTTGTTTTAGGGGTGAAAAAAGCGAGTGCTACATTTGCTTGGTTTGAGAAAAAATCACATCTTTGCCTTTTGAAAACTTCTAAGCATATTTTATGGCGTGAGCCACTACATGAAAATTAAAATAGATAAGACATATTCCATGAAAAAAATCAGCTTTGGACTACTGATGCTGACGGCTTTTGCTTTCAGTTTCTTCTCGTGTTCCGACAAAGTGGATGATTCAAACATCTTCGTGTTCACCGGGAAGTCGGTTGCCGATTACATCAAAGAGGACCCCGACTTGAGTTATTACTATCTGATGCTCCAGCACGCCAAGAGCGGCAAGAAAGGCTCCACAATGGACCACCTGCTCGAGGCGAGGGGCAACTACACGGTCTTTGCGCCCACAAACGCCGCCGTGCAGCATTATCTTGACTCCGTTTTCTCAACCCCCAACTACGACATAAACCAAACGCCCGACTCGGTGGCGCAGGACATTGTGTTCAACAGCATAATCGACAGCGAACACAACGAAGCATACAAGACAACCTCTTTCCAGGAAGGCACGTTCGACTACAAGACAATGGCCGACCGCTTTGCAACCGTCTCCTTCGGCACGAACGACTCCACAGGCAAGGTGAGGATTTTCATCGACGCCTTCTCTGAGATTACAAGTGCCGACAACGAGGCTGAAAACGGCTGGATGCACGTGGTGAACCGCGTGGTGATGCCCTATTCGAGCACACTGCCCGACCTCATCGCCGGTCAGGACAACCTGCTTATATTCTCCCACCTTTTGTTCGCCACCAACTGGAAAGACAGCTTGCAGGCAATCAGGGACGAGGAGTACGAAAACCGCGACCTGCCCGAATACGACAACAGCGCAACGATACGCGGGCGCGTGCCACAGCACAGATATTACGGCTTCACGGCTTTCGTTGAGACGGACTCGGTGCTGTGCGAAAAGTGGGGCGTTGAAATCAAGAAGGAGAACGGCCTCGTAACCAACTGGGACGAGATAATGGACAAGGTGAACGCCGTGTGCAAGACCTACTACCCCAACGCAACGAGCAACGACCTGACAAGTCCCGACAACGCCGTGAACCAGTTTGTGGCATACCACATCGTCAAAGGCTCGATGTCGTACAACAAACTCGTGATACACTATAACGAGGTGGGCTACGCCTATACCAACCCCAACAAGCTCGGCATCGACAAGATGCAGTATTGGGAGACTATGGGCAAGTACCCGCGCCTTTTGAAGATGACCGAAGGCAAGCAGACCAACGGCAAACGCCTTAACCGCTATGTGGCGAAGTATGACTGGGACACTTACGACGAACTGCTCGTGCCGCGTCCCGGCGTGCTTGTGCAGCCCAACAACGGCGTGCGCGACATTCAGGCTCTCAACGGCTTCTACTACCCGATAGACGATGTGCTGTGGTATGACGAGGACGTTCCCGGCAAGGTGCTCAACGAGCGCATACGTTTCGATGTGCTGGCAATCCAGCCCGAACTCATGACCAACGGAATGCGCGCACTTCCCAACAACAACTACTACCATATATACAACGGATATTGCGAAGGCATCACTTTCACTGACGAGACCGACCTTTCGCTGATGATGGTTTACGGAAACGCAAACTGCCGCGCCTTCGAGCAGGACGAACCGCAGTTCGAGGGCGACTATGACGTTACATTCAAGCTGCCGCGTGTGCCAAACGAGGGTACATACGAGCTGCGCGTGGCTGTGGCAAACGGCGCGGCACGCGGAATGATGCAGGTTTACGTGGGAACTGACAAGAACAACCTTTCAGCAATAGGCCTGCCAATCGACATGAGGTATGACGAGAACACGGAGCGCATCGGCTGGTTCCGCGACACGGAGGACAAGGAGGAGAACACCCGCAAGGAGCGCAATATGCGCAACCACGACGTGATGAAAGGCCCCAAATTTTACGGCTCAATCAGTTCGGCAGGAACAACAAGCGGACGCGATGACGGCTTCTCGCTCCACAAGCTGCGCCACATCATATTCCGTGGTTACGTAAGCCCGGAACAGACATACTATGTGAGGTTCAAGGATGTGCTCACCAACCCCGCCGCAAACCTCGACATCGACTACTTTGAGTGGGTGCCCAAGAACGTTTACGCAGGAGTTGATGCGGAGGATTACTGGTAACTCCACACACGCCTTGGCAAAGGCACGAGGATACAAACGCCGCAAACCGCGTAAGCGGCAAGCGGCATAGCACCCCGCCCACATGATATAATACAAATTGCCCCGCAGTGCCGGCAGCCTTGCCGATATTGCGGGGCAATTTGTTCCAAGTTCCGAATAACGCAAAAAGCAAGTGCTTTTTCATAAGGTACTGATTAACAAATATTTGCCTTAAAATAAAAGTATTCCGTAAGTTTTTGTTTTTCAGATGTTTGCAAACGACAAAAAAAGGTCTGATGTAGTTTGAATTATATCAGACATAATTTTTTCTACATAGGACATAGTTTTTCCTACATCAAATGTAGTTTTAGCGGTATTTGGGAAAGGGTGGGCGATTATGGTTTTGTGGAAACAATATGAACGATGTGTGTTGTTTGTTGATTGCAACGGTATATATGTAGGGGCGTATTGCATACGCCCTTTACTCCACCGCGTCAACCGCACCGCAAATCGGCGCAATTCAGGGCGTATGCAATACGCCCCTACAAGCGGTGGATTTTTCTGATTAATTGTTATTTGTATGTTTGTGATGCTTATCGCATACGCCCTTTA
>CAVCON010000073.1:0-11400 GCA_963603805.1 Oscillospiraceae bacterium | reverse complement strand
TTGCACCGCTTGTAGGGGCGTATTGCATACGCCCTGAATTGCGCCGATTTGTAATATCGCGATGTTGGTTTGCGATGCGGTTTATGCGGTGGCGTACAGGGCGTATGCAATACGCCCCTACATATATACCGTATGCAATCAATAAACAACGTACATCGTTCATATAGTTTCCGCAAAACCAAAACTTATTTCCCTTTTCAATACACGCCGAAAATTATATTTGATGTAGGAAAAACTATGTCCTATGTAGAAAAAATTATGTCTGATATAATTCAAATTACATCAGACCTTTTTTCGCCACTTGCAAACGTCTGAAAAACAGAAATCTATGTGATTTATTTAAGAAATAGGCAAAACTTTGTGTTTCAAGAGATTACGAATTTTCTGCCTTTGTGCGAAAATTCTCTGTCATTTTATTTTGTGCGTAAGCGCGTTTGAAAAATAAAAAATGTCGGTTTCCTTTGCTTTGGAAACCGACATTGCCTGATTTATGTCTTTGTTTTGCGCGGTTATTGTTTCAGCAGCCGCTTCAGCAATGGGAACAGTTCGTCCGCCATTTTCTGGTGCTGCTTGTAGCTGGGATGCCAGCACGCCCCATAGCCCAAATCGCCTTTCTGCGGCGAGAAGTCGAGGCGGTAAATCTTGCTGTCGCCCGCGCTTTTGAAGTCTGCTGCGATGCGGTCGAGCGTCTTTTTCTGCAACTCGTTGGTCTCGCCCTGAAGCATACTGCCTGTGAGCAGCACAATGGGCACGTTGGGGTAATGGCCGCGCACAATGGCGAGGAATTCCCGGTATGCCTTTTCGTATTTTTCAACCTTGTATCCTGGACCGGAGAAGTCGTTTGTGCCAAGGTTTATGCACACCACCTCGGGACGGAAGCGCGAGAAATCCCAACGCTCGGAATGGTCCTTGTAAATGGTGTAGGGATATTCAACCGCCATAACGTCGGGTGAACCGTCTATCGGTGCTCCGGCGTTGCGGTAAACGCCAATGCCGCTCTTGGCAATGGCGGTGTGGAGAGCGTCGAGCTTGTCGCTCACAATGGTGGCGTATGTAAGGTAGTGGTTCTCGCTCTCAAACTCAAAGGGGTCGCTGTTGCTGAGGCTTTCGTTGCCGAAGCCGCAGGTTATGGAGTTGCCGATGAACTCGATGCGGTGCTTGGGCAGCGCGGGCTTGAACAGCTTGCAGCCCTCGTCGAGTATGAAACCACGGAAGTCGCCCTTGCGATCAAGCCCCTCGATGATGTACATAGCCCTCACGGTGTGCTTGCCCGGCGAAAGCGCGGTGGCAAGGTTGACAATGGAATCTTTGGGGGCGTTGAAGCCCACCTTGAAAGCCTTTTTGCCGTCAATGCTCACCATGAAGTAGCCCGTCATGGGCTTGCAGACCATTTTGAGCGATGTGCCGGTGAACCCTGCGCGTATTTCCGTGCCGGGATAGTTGAACATGGGTGCGTCGGGATTGCGGAAGCTCACGCGCCCCACGTAAACAATGGATTTGTCGGTGGGCTTCACCCATTCGCCCTCGGGCGGCAGGGTAACAGTCGCCATTGCCGAGGCGGCAACCGCCAGTGCGGCAGCCACGAAACAGTTTCTTATTTTCATATAGTCAAAGTTTTAGTTTTCTCCACCCACAAAGTTAGGCAAAAAGCGGCAAATACGGACTATAGGACAATATCACGCCACAAATAAATTAGGTAATTTTGCAGCGCGATTAATAACGTCCGCTGTTTTGAAAAGAAAACTGATAGTTCTTCATGGGGCGAGGGTGCGCAGGTGCTGTGCCGACGCTTTCCCGAAGTCGTGCAAAATGACTTTGTGGCTGCTGAAGATGATGATTCCCATATCTCTCGTTGTAACCCTGCTGCAACATTTCGGGATAATAGGATGCGCGGCCCGCTACATCGACCCGCTGTTCCGCCTGATGGGGCTTCCGGGCGAAAGTGCGGTGGCTTTCATCACCGGGGCCGCACTCTCGACCTATGCCGGCATGGCCGCGTTGCTTTCCCTTACGCTCACGCTGCGGCAGGCCACGATAGTATCTCTTATGATATTGTTGTGCCACGCGCTTCCCATGGAATGCACCGTAACCCACCGCACAGGCTCGTCGTTTGCCGGGATGGTGGTGCTGAGGATACTAATGGCTTTTGCGGCGGCGTTCTATCTGAACATTGTGCTGCCCGATATGCCACAAAATTTCGGCTTCGGCGCGGCGGCGCAAACCGAGTCCGCGCTTTCAGATGTGGCGCAAAACTGGGCGGTGTCCAATTTGAAAATCTCCGTAATGATATTCCTGATTGTTTATGCCATTATGGTTTTGCAGAATGTGCTTCAGGCTTACCATTTGCTCAATGCCATTTCAAAGTTCCTGCGTCCGCTGATGCGCTTTTTCGGACTGCCCGCAGACGCCGCCTATTTCTGGCTCGTCGGCAATACGCTCGGGATTTCATACGGCGGCGCGGTGATGTTCGACTGCATAAAGGGCGGGGGAATTTCACGGGAGAAGGCGGCGGCTGTCAACAGGCATCTGGCGATGAACCACTCCATAATCGAGGACACGTGCGTGTTTGGCGCGATTGGCATAAGTGTGTTTTGGATTATATCCACCCGCGTGCTTTTCGCGCTTGTTGTGGTGTGGGGGAGAACGCTTCTGCTGCGCCTTTCGCGCAAATGCCGCGCATGAAAAAGGCGGTTGCAAACGTTTGCAACCGCCCCAAATGATTAACCGTAAGAGTATGGATTTACTGTTCTTCTGACTCTTCCTCCTCTTTCTGTTCCTTTTCCTTTTTGCGGAGGTTCCATATTATCAGGAATGCGGCAAGCAGCCCCAAGCCCATACCCAGCACGATGCACGCGGCAAATTCGAATTCGCTGTTCACATTCTGAAGGTCCAGTCCGCAAAGCAGCGGTATCAGCACGCCCAACGCCATTCCCACTAAGGAAAGCCCCCATGTCAGGTTCGCGAACTTTTTCTCCTTTTTCCTTTCCGGCGACTTTTCGGCTATGATGACCTTTGCCGTTTCTGCGTCGATTTTGTTCTCGATAAGGGCCTTGCGCAAATCCACATCGGCGTTTTTCTCCTTTATCTTGCTGTAGTAATACCAGGACATGACAGTTATGGGAATTCCCAGCGAAAGGACTACGGCGAACAAGCCACTCAAATCATCTACCATCTTATTTCTTTTTTATTTGTTAGACTTCACCCTTATGACAGACGCACCAGGGAATTATTACAGGTTTTCCGAAGAAAATTTTGCCACACACCCGGCAACCGAAGATACGAGTATCAACGCCGATACGGCAAGAAAGGCAACGACAAGCTTGTTCTCCGTGTTTGCCATCGCATTGTAAATGCCCCACACGCCACCCAGCACAACCAATGGCGTGCCGAAAGCCACCGCAACCATTCTTGCGAGCCGGCGCATCGTAATCCTGCGTTCCGAACGGTTAATCTGCCTCATCACGCTGCGGTTTATCTCCTCAAGCATCGCGTCGCGCTCAAAGCTGTCCTTAATCAGTTTGTCAAGTTCCTTATCGTTCATTTTCCAGGGATTTAAGTTGTTCTTTCAGTTTCTCACGTATTCTGTGCAGCTTCACGAGAACGTTCGACGGCGACAGTTTCAGTTTTTCCGCTATCTCTCCGGTTTTCATGTTCTCGTAATAGTGCAGCCGTATTATGTCGCGTTCCTGCGCTGGCAGATGCTTTACGGCTTCGCGCAGTCGGGCAAGTTTTTCCTCGCGCTCCTCCGAAAAGTCCTCCTCTTCGGCCACGTCGTCCGTAAGCGGCTCACTGTTTCGCCGCTTTATCTTGTCGAGCAGGTTTATAGCCAAGTGCGAGGCAATCACCGTGAGCCATGGGGCGAGAGACTCGCCGCCGCCCCACGAGCTTAGGTTGGTGTACGCCTTTATAAAGGTCTGCTGCGAAATTTCCGCTGCAAGTTCCCTGTCGCGCACTATGGCGAGGGCCTTGGAAAGCACCACGCCCGAATACTTCGCCACAACCACCGCAAAAAGCCTCTTTTCGCAGTGCTTGAGAATGCGCTCCACTATTTGTAAATCGTTCATGCAATCTATGGTGTTTGCACCTTTATGACAGGCAACCTGCGGAATTATTACAGCATCGGCGGGATTTTTTTCGGCATACGCGCCGCCAGTCCGCGCCGTTTGCAAATCTAACAAAAACATTCGTTTCGCGGAATGCCAAATCGTGGGAATTTCATAACTTTGCACCGCATAATGTGCGCGTGTATGGCGGCGCATTATCCATCAATGTCAGACAAACAAAGAAGCAAGTCATGAATAAGAAGAAAATCCAATTCAGTCTCGTTTACCGCGACATGTTCCAGTCGTCGGGCAAATACCAGCCGCGCAAGGACCAGCTTGAGCGCGTTGCGCCCGCAATCATCAAGATGGGATGCTTTTCGCGTGTGGAGACCAACGGCGGGGCGTTTGAGCAGGTTAACCTCCTTTACGGCGAGAACCCCAACAAGGCTGTAAGGGCATTCACAAAGCCGTTCAACGAGGTGGGCATAAAGACCCATATGCTCGATCGCGGACTCAACGCGCTGCGTATGTTCCCCGTGCCGGCAGACGTGAGGAAGCTCATGTACAAGGTTAAGCACGCACAGGGAGTTGACATCCCCCGCATATTCTGCGGTCTCAACGATGTGCGCAACATCATCCCGAGCATCCACTATGCACTCGATGCCGGCATGACTCCGCAGGCCACGCTCTGCATCACCACATCGCCCATCCATACGGCGGAATACTACAGTGCCGTTGCCGACAAGCTGATTGAGGCTGGCGCACCCGAAATATGCCTCAAGGACATGGCGGGCGTGGGACAGCCGGCAATGCTCGGCAAGCTCTGCGCAATGATAAAGGCAAAACACCCCGAGATAATAATACAGTATCACAGCCATACGGGTCCGGGACTTGCAATGGCTTCTGTGCTTGAAGTGTGCAAGAACGGCGCGGACATCATCGACACTGCCGTAGAGCCGCTTTCATGGGGAAAGGGACACCCCGACGTAATCTCCGTGCAGAGCATGCTCAAGCACTACGGCTTTGAGGTTGCCGACATCGACATGGACGCTTACATGGAGGTGCGCACGCTCACCCAGGAGTTCATTGACGATTTCCTTGGCTATTTCATGAACAAGCAGAACCGTCTGGAGAGTTCCCTGCTTCTTGGCTGCGGACTTCCCGGAGGCATGATGGGTTCGATGATGGCCGACCTCAAGGGCGTGCAGAGCGCAATAAACCACAACCGCGAGGCAAAGGGCGAGAAACCCTACAGCGAGGACGAACTTCTGGTGCGCCTCTTCAACGAGGTGGCATACGTTTGGCCGCGTGTGGGCTACCCCCCACTCGTAACGCCGTTCAGCCAGTATGTTAAGAACATCGCCCTTATGAACCTGCTCTGCGAGAGCATGGGCAAGCCGCGCTATTCGATGATGGACGACAGCATTTGGGGAATGATTCTCGGCAAGAGCGGAAAGCTGCCCGGAGAGGTGACCCCCGAACTTGTGGAGCTGGCAAAGGAAAAGGGCTTCGAGTTCACGACCGAAGACCCGCAGAGCAACTATCCCGACGACCTTGCACGCTTCCAGAAGGAAATGAAGGAAAACGGCTGGGACGAGGGAGAAGACCAGGAAGAACTGTTCGAGTTCGCAATGCACGAGTCGCAGTATCGCGACTACAAGAGCGGCGCGGCAAAGAAGCGTTTCCTCGAAGACCTGCAAAAGGCAAAGGACGCACAGGCCGGCGCAGGACTCACTGCCGAGCAGATTTCGGAACTCAAGCACCAGAAAGCCGACCCCGTTGTTGCGAGGGAAAACGGAAAGCTGCTTTGGGAAATCCAAGGCGATGGCGAGGCGAAGAAAGCCATCGAGCCTTTCATCGGGCAGAAATACAACGACGGCGACACGTTCTGCTACATCGAGAACAATCACGGCTTCATATCCGAAGTTCCCGCCAACATGGGCGGCCGCCTCGTGGAGATTTGCGCAAAGCAAGGCTCTAACGTCAGCCGTGGCGACGTGATAGCATACATCGAAAGGGTCTGAGAAAAACAGCCCTGCTTGAACATACGAAAAGAGAGCGTCCTCGTGATGCTCTCTTTTTGTTTTCCACCGCCAACTGCCCACATCCCGAAAACTACATAGGACATAAGAAAACTACGTCCGATGTAGAAAAAATTATATCAGACATAATTCAAACTACATCAGACCTTTTTTCCGCCTTTTGCAAAGGCGTGGAAACCAAAACGTTACAGCGATTTGCTCTTTCCTGTTTATTTTGTTGAAACCCAAACGGTTATAATGTTTTCCCGAAAATCGGGGAACTGCGGACGGAAACAGGGAAAACTTTACCGCTTTTTTCGGCGACGCGGCTTTTATTGCTATATTTGCAAAGCAAAACAAACATTCAAACATTATGAACAAAAAACTTACAATACTTTTTGTTGCGCTCATCACGGCAATGTCGGTGTCGGCGCACAAATTCGTGCTTGCCACCTACAACATCCGCCTGCAAAGCGAGTATGATACAAACCGTGGTGAGAGCTGGCAGCAACGCTGCCCCTATCTCACGAAACTCATACGCTTTCACGGGTTCGAGATTTTCGGCACACAGGAGGGCTTCCTCAACCAGCTCGAGGACATGAAGGCGCAGCTTCCCGGCTATGAGTACATAGGCGTGGGGCGCGACGACGGCAAGAAAAAGGGGGAGCACTCCGCGATATTCTACGACACCAACAAGTTCGAGCTTCTTGAAAGCGGCAACTTCTGGCTAAGCCCCACGCCCGACCGCCCCGGCTTGGGATGGGACGCTGCGTGCGTGAGGATATGCACATGGGGCGTTTTCAAGATAAAGGACACCAAGTTCAAGTTTGTTTACTACAACCTGCACATGGACCACGTGGGGGTAACGGCACGCGCCGAGAGCGCGAAGATGATTTTGAACCGCATAAAGGAGGACAAGCACAAGCTGCCGGCAATTCTTTCGGGCGACTTCAACATCGATCAGAACAACGACGGTTTCAAGCTGATAGACAATTCGGGCATTCTCAACGATGCCTACCGCATTGCCAAGTTCCGCTACCTCAACATGAGCACCTTCAACGACTACCACCCGCAGGGGCTGGGCTTTGACGAGAGGATAGACCACATTTTCCTCACCAAGGAGTTCACGGTTGAGAAGTACGGCGAACTGACCGACGTTTACCGCACCGAGACGACCGATGCAAACGGCAAGAAAGTGGCACGCGCCCACACGCCGAGCGACCACTACCCGATAATGATTGTGGTGGAAACAAAGAAAAAGAAATAAACGCCCCCACTGGGGAGCGCAGAAAACAATCCGCCCGATGCAGCCAAGACTGCATCGGGCGGATTTGTTATGAGTAAGGCGGCTTTTTATCTGCGCACCCTTGCACGCGAAGCTCCGCCCCTTGCCTGCATTCCGTTGAACATCTCCTTGATTTTTTTGAGGTATGCGTCGGCATATTGGCGGTTTCCGAAGTCGTTGGGGTGAGTTCCCTCAATCATTGACTCCTCTGTGAACTTCAAATCCTTTGCGGGCAGGTAGTACAAACCCGTAATGCCCTCTGCGCGGAGCTTGTCGTAGGCCTCGCGGAAACGCTTGTTGCCGTTTACATAGTCCATGCAGCGTTTTTTGCGGAACATGGTGTCCATCGGCACTGAAGCCTCCACCATAAGTATAGGTGCAAGGCTTGCCTTGCGCAGCTTCTTCACGCCGTCGCAGGCGCGTTTCACAATTTCATCGCCAAGACCGTAGCTGTTTGGCATCGGGTCTATGATGAACGCCCGCGCATCTATTTCGGACAGGAAGTCGAAAACCGCAGGCTCCATGAGGGCCGAGCCTGAAAAGCCGAGGTTCACGACAGGCCAGCCGCTTTCCCGTGCCACGATGTTGGTGAACATAAGTCCCGGGCGTGAGGGCGACGCGCCGTTTACTATGGATGTGCCGTAAACAACAATGGGCTTAGCCCTCTTTTCGCGCTTGTACGAGAAACTCGCGCCGTTGTCAACGCCCACCATAATGCTTTTCACCTCGTTGTAGGGCGGAAGGTAAACGCGGAACTCCGTTCCAGCCTCCAAACCCTTTGGATAGCTTATTTCGCGGTACGTAATCTCCGCCGTGTCACCCCTAAGCTGCCAGTCCATGTGGTTTCCCACCCAGTGCAAACCGCCTTTCGCGTCAGCACCGTAAAGGTCAATTCCCGAATGGTTGAGCCACGCCATGTTCAGGTAGCCCGGTTTCTGCCCCATAACATACTTCACCTTGATGTTCTTCGAGTTGGTGGTGAACCTTAGCGAAAGCCCCGCGCTGAGGTGGGAAAGCCCCCACACGCTTTGCGTAACCTTTCCCTTGTATCTTTCGGGCAGACGGTGGAAGTTCTGTCCCAGTTCCTTGTTCCATGCACGTCCGCACACGAAAGGCTCATCCCCGCAGTTTTCCATCGGAGAGTGCCACTGCGTTTGCGCACCCATAGGCGCGGCTGCAAGCAACAGCATCAGCAACGCCGTAGTTTTTTTCAGCAATTTCATATCGTTTCCGTTTTTAGTAAGTTAGTGTCCTGTCTGTGTCAGATTGCGGTTTCTGCATCCGCCTCTGGCGTTACAATCAAACCGTCGCGCATATGTATTGTGCGGTCGGTTTGCGATGCAAGTGCCTCATCGTGGGTAACTATTACGAAAGTCTGCCCGTAACGTTCGCGGAGGTCGAAAAACAGTCTGTGAAGTTCCTCCTTGTTCTTGGTGTCGAGGCTTCCCGAAGGCTCGTCGGCAAAAATTATGTCGGGGTTGTTGACCAGCGCACGCGCCACAGCCACCCTTTGCTGCTCGCCGCCCGAAAGTTCGAGCGGCTTATGGTTTTTGCGGTCTGAAAGCCCCACGAAACCGAGCAGCTCCTCGGTGCGGGCAAGTGCCTCCTTGCGCCCGGTCTTCGCAATGTAGGCTGGAATGAGCACGTTCTCCTCGGCAGTGAACTCGTTTAGAAGCTGGTGCTGCTGGAACACGAAGCCGATTTTCCTGTTGCGGAAACGCGCAAGCTCCTTTTGCCCCATCCGACCTACGTCCATTCCGCAAAGTTCTACGCTTCCCGACGTGGGGCGGTCGAGTGTGCCCATAATCTGTAGCAGCGTGGTTTTTCCCGCTCCGCTCGGTCCGACGATGCTCACTATTTCGCCTTTTCCGATGTGCAGGTCTATGCCCCGCAGAACCTCAAGGTTTCCGAAACTCTTGTGAATGTCTTTCAGGTTTATCATGATTGATTATTTTTTGTCTGATACAAGGTGCGTGATGACGTATTCGGCGAGAAAACACCCGAACGCCGCCGGCATATACGACACAGTTCCTGCGGTTGTCTTCTTGTTTCGTTCGCCCTCCACAGCCTTTACGGCGTTCATGTCGGGCGTTTCCTCCGAAAACACCACGGGAAGTTTCCGCCTTGCAAGCCCGCGTTTTTTCAACGCCTGCCTCACGGCGCGGCTCAAGCCGCAGTTGAACGTGTCCCAGATGTTTGCAAAACGGATTTTCGTTATGTCGGTCTTTGCCCCCGCGCCCATGGACGAGACAATGCGCATTTTTCTTTTCATCGCCTCGCTTATGAGCGTTACCTTGGGCGTAATGGTGTCGATTGCATCAACAACAAAATCGAAACTTCCGCCGTCGAGCAGGGCGGGGATGTTGTCTGCGTCAAGGAAGATGCTTTCAGCCTTTATTTCAAGCTCCGGATTTATGTCCTTGAGCCTTTGCGCCACGAGCGCAGCCTTTCCAAGTCCTACGGTCGAGTGCATTGCCGGAAGCTGGCGGTTTATGTTCGACAGGGCCACGCAGTCGGCATCGACAATGGTGATGCTTCCTACGCCGGCGCGGCATATCATTTCGGCGGTATAAGCCCCCACGCCGCCCACGCCGGCTATAAGCACGCTGCTCTGCGCCAGTCTTTCAACCGCACCGCCGCCAAGGAGCAGCTCTGTGCGCTCTTTCCAGTTTTTTTCGGGCATTGCCATTCGTTCAAAGCGTTTTTACGCATATTATCCTTGCAAAGTAACGAAAAACTTTACACCTACGGTGCGTTATCAGCGGAAAAACGATAATTTTGCAAAACTTCGGGGAGAAAAACCGACAGATTTCTCCGACAAAATTTACGTAAACAACAAAGACCAGACAAGCATGAATGTAGCTATCGTAGGAGCAAGCGGCGCGGTGGGGCAGGAATTTCTGAAAGTGCTCGCACAGCGCAATTTCCCGATTGACAGCCTCCGCCTTTTCGGCTCACAGCGCAGCGCGGGGAGCAAATACGTTTTTCGCGGCAAGGAATATGAAGTGGAACTTCTGCAACACAACGACGATTTCAAGGGCATAGACATAGCCTTCACATCGGCGGGCGGCGGAGTGTCGAAAGACTTCGCAAACGACATAACAAAGTTCGGGACTGTGATGATTGACAACTCGAGCGCGTTCCGCATGGACAGCGACGTGCCTCTCGTTGTGCCGGAGTGCAACCCCGAGGACGCGCTCAACCGTCCGCGCGGGATAATTGCCAACCCCAACTGCACCACAATAATGATGGTCGTGGTGCTGAAACCGCTCGAAAACATCAGCCACATAAAGCGCATACACGTGGCCACATACCAGGCTGCGAGTGGGGCGGGCGCGGTGGCGATGAAAGAACTTGAGCAGCAGTACCGCCAGGCACTCAACGGCGAGGAAATAACCGTGAGCAAATTTCCCCACCAGCTTGCTTTCAACATGATACCCCAAGTTGACGTGTTCACCGACAACGACTACACAAAGGAGGAGATGAAGATGTATAACGAGACGCGCAAGATAATGCACAGCGATGTGGTTACAAGCGCAACCTGCGTGCGTGTGCCGTCCCTCCGCTCCCACAGCGAGAGCGTTTGGATTGAGACCGAACGCCCAATAAGCGTTGACGAGGCGCGCAAGGCCGTTGCCGCCGCAAAGGGCGTAACCCTCGTTGACAATCCGCAGAACGGCGAATACCCCATGCCGCTTTTCACCGCCGACAAGGACGATGTTTACGTGGGACGCTTCCGCAGCGACCTCGCAAATCCCAACGGACTGACATTCTGGCTTTCCGGCGACCAGATACGCAAAGGTGCCGCGCTCAACGCGGTGCAGATAGGCGAATATCTGATAGAGTCGGGAAACCTGAAATAAGCACCCGCAAACCGGCAGAAAGGCGCAGGATTTCCCACATTCGGGCGGTTTTGCATAACACGCTGATTGCCAAATGTTTGTGTGGAAACTGAAATTTTCTATAAGTGTATGTTTTTCAGTAGGTTGCAGAGGCCGAAAATTATGTCTGATGTAGTTTAAATTATATCAGACATAATTTTTTCTACATA
>CAVCON010000072.1:9414-11440 GCA_963603805.1 Oscillospiraceae bacterium | reverse complement strand
GCCAAGAGCCGTGCGGTGTGCGGAATGCATTGCTTTTTCCGGCACGATGCGTACTTCCACTTTCTTCACGTCCACACCGTTGTCCAGCTTATAGTCCCTGTCCTTAAAATACTTTTTGATTTTCTTTTTGTCAGCAGTACCATTGTATTGGGCAAGAACCTTTTTCAATTCTTTGCGTATGCCCTTGTCAACTATCTGTTCGGGATTGTCTATGGTGTTCTCTATTTTCTCCTTTTTATTGTATGGCAGCCTTACGAGCCCCGAATACGTGAGTTTGTGAAGCGGCTTGCGAATTGAGAAATGCTCGCCTTTGGTTTGCCTTTCCGTTACCTTTTTGCCGTCAACGTAATGGCTGTAATAGTTGCTTGCGCGGCTCACAATGCGCAGGTTTTGCTTGAAGCTGACTATTATGCTGTTCAAAGCCTCGCGAGAATCCTGCGTAAACGTTTCCCAAGGTTTCAAAAACACCCTGCGCTCTTTTTCGCACAACACCCTGCGCAGGTCATACCGTTCCTTTTCCCCACTGCTTAGGTTATTCATATAATTAATATGGCTGATGGAAGTGCAGGCTATTACAATTGCATCCATTGCGTGGTGGCGGTGATCAATTCGCTTGATGTCGAACTTTTCGGCGAACTCCTCCGGCACTCTTGTCTGGAAGTAGCGATCGCCGTTACTGTCCGTAACCTCCTCACCGTAGTCACGGCTTTGGGTTTTGTCGTTGAGGCGTTCAAACCTCGGCTGCATAAGTTTGCTCCAAATCTGTTTCAGTCCCCAGTCTTTCTTCAGGCGGTCGGTTATGCTTCCGTTTGTCATTATTATGTTCTTGGAACGCGCCCCCGGGTCGTCTTCGCCACGTACTATGTGGGACAGGATTTCCGCTGTCTTGCGGGCTATGTAGCGGGTGTTGTTAAGCTGCGAGGCGTTGAACGAAACCGGAACATCCGTCATCATGAGGTTTTTGCCCTTTCTGCCGATTACGCCTTCCTTAACGTAATGCTTTTCCACCCACCCCTCATATTGTTCTTTGGGGAGTATGACTGTTTTCTCGTGCTTGCCGTTTATCACCACGTCTATCTCCTTTCCACCCTCGGCAAGTATGTACTCGTATGCAAGCCGTGCGCCTTTGTCTTTGTTCACAGTGCTTTCACACACCACCTTGTTCGTGAAAGAATCATCGTAATACCGCTTTTGGGGAATTATGTGGTCTATTTCGTATTCCGTTGTGAACAGACTTGATATAGGAATTGTTTTTCCTGTGTATGGCGACAGACCGCCCTGCTCTTTCCACAACTTGTATTTCAAAATGTGTATCGAGGAATTCGGATTAACGTTGTCAGCCTTGTGTCCGTCTTTGAGTTCCTGCAATTCCTTACGCACTTTTATTGTATCCGCCCGATTTTCCGCCATTCTTTCTGTGACTTCCTTGCGCTTGTCGTTGGGGTCTTTCAGACTTCGTGCCATTTCCACATGAATCTCCGCAGGCTTGCCGTAGGTTTTCCAAATGTCCCTTACAACCTTGAGCGTTTCAGCCACCACTTTCTCCACCACAGGGTTTCGCATTGAGTTTTTGCGAAACTCGCCGCAAAGATATTTGTCTATTTCATTGGGGGAAGTCCACACACTGTTGTCGGCGTTTTCGGAATGCCGCCCGTAAACCACATAACAGGCATCGGAAAGCTGCAAATATTGGAAATCCCCCACTCGCTTGAACTCGGGAAATTCCTCATAAGGGCTGTAACCATCAGCAATTATGACGTTTATACGCTTGAGCGTAGCCGTGTCTATATCTTTTTCGTTCCAATATTTTCCCGTGCGCATAAGCGGAAGCAGACGTTTGATTGCCCTTTCGGAGTATGAGGCATAATCGCCACGCATTTTCGGAACGGACTTGAACTTGTCATAGAAATCCTGCGGATTAAACTTACATTCTTCGGCAAAATGCTTCAGGGCTTTTTCCAGCTCGTCCCTGTCGCTTACGGAATAGAGTATGTGCCACAGCTTGTATTCTTCTTTTTGGGTTAGT
>CAVCON010000072.1:3346-9341 GCA_963603805.1 Oscillospiraceae bacterium | reverse complement strand
TTTTTGTATTAAGCCCCAACGCCTTCAGCACATTGCTTTCGGTTATATCCTTATACCCGGACAGTTTTTCGTAAAGCCGGCACACGTCTTCGGGCGTTCCAAGATATTTTGCTGTTACATCGTAAGCATACAACTTGCGATCGTCCACAATCTTCTCGTTCTCGGTAATCCTTAGGTTGCGTATGAACTGCCACAGACGGAACTCCTGAAACAGCGGATGAGACCTGGGCATCACTTTCAAGGGACGCTTTTTTATCTCGCCTGTTTCCCTGTCCACATAAGTGTAGCTCTCATACGGACAATCGGCTATGCAACTTTTCTTGCTTTTGAGCGGACGCTGGTAGTAGATTACGTCGTTAATGAGAAAGTCTATGATATTCTTGTGTTCCAACTCGTTTGCATGAGCTTCGTTGTTATGGTAAAGTTCCCTCACGCATTTCATATAAAGTTCGTGGTCCTGCAACTCGGGTATGAACCTCAACTGCGACTCAAGTATCTTTCTTAGCTCATCCTTATAATAATGTCTCTCAATAGTCTTCACAATCCCGCCCTTCACCTTTTCGGACGGATTTTCAAGGAGACTGTTGTAGATATATTCGCCCACGGTGCAATTGCTGTGGTCTATCCCCGCCTGTGTCTTTTGCATTACAAGTCCCCAATCGTCCTCTTTGGGACTGCGGATGGTTTTCTTTATTTCACCGTTTTCATCTTTTTTCGGCTTGCCGTTCTTGTCAAGCGATGTGGTTATAATCAAATCCACATAGTCGCCTTCATGCCACGGCTGCATTTTGCACGTTCTCGTTTGCGTCAGCCCTCCCTCGTATGTTATCTTGTAAGAGTAAGAGCCTTTTTGTTTTCGGTCCTCTCCCAACCTTTCCACATCAAGCACTTTGGCACGGCGGTATTCCTCCTCCGTGTTCGATTTTTCTGCTTTTTCCTCATCGAGCTGGTAATAACCGCGCTTGGAATTGGCGTTCAGTAATATCCAAGCCAGTTCCTCACGCGAGATTTCACGGTCAAGAGCCTTTTTGCGGCAATAATAAAGCGTCCAGTCGCGTGGAATAAGCCTACCGCCCTCCAAGACCTGCGGATTGTTTTTTCTGAAATCTTCGAGCATTTCGAGAAATGACTGCCGAAAAATGAACTCATTTTTCCCTGCCTCGTTTTTCCTGTATGGCAGCAACGGTTCGCCGTGGTTTTTGAATTTTCCCGGGTGTTCGTCAAAATCTATTTGGTCGCGATAATGCTGCGGCAGGAAACCGAGAACATTCAACACCCTCAAAAGCCTCTCCCTACGAAGTGCAGCCCTCTCGTACAGGCGGCGCGTCCCCCTGGATGCAGTACGTGCCGATGCAGGTGATTGCAGTTTCCCACTTTCGTATTTGCCCATTTCTTCCGCGTCCATAGGAATTATGCGGCTTCCCGCCTTTATTATGCTTTCGGGCTTGCCGTTTTCCGCATTCACCAAAGCCCACCCTATGCTTCCCGGACCAAGGTCCAATCCCAAGATAGTTTTCATTGTACTTGCAATTTATGATGTTATTTTGCGAATTTATGAAAAATTTGCGACAGCGCGACACGGCCTATAACAAAAATGCGTATATTTGCAATGAATTTTCAGCTAATCACAATAAGGATTATTCCGTTGTGAAAACATCTGGATTGCCCATCGTCCTAAAGGTGGGCATTTTTATGCCTTGACGAAAAACGAATACTGATTTTGGAAATGAAAACACAGACATTACCTTTGCCACAAAAACCAAAGCCGATTCCACATCGGATATAAGAAAAACTACGTCCGATGTAGAAAAAATTATATCAGATATAATTCAAATTACATCAGACCTTTTTTCACCGTTCGCAAACACTTGAAAAACAAATCGTTACACAGAACTTTCTTTGTATAGGCATTTTGCTGTAATCCAAAGGGTTACGCAATTTCAGCGGTAATTGCTGTTTTTTCAGCAGTACCCCAGTTGCGCGGTCGGATATGTATGGGAAACGCATAACAACCCAGTCTTTTCCGATTTCTTATCCCTAACCAAGGCAGAGCGGGAATTTTTCAGTAAATTTGCAAACGTTTTAATAATACATAAATCAATATAATCGTGGCTGAAACCAAGTATATCTTTGTAACGGGCGGCGTTGCATCGTCGCTGGGAAAGGGGATTATTTCCTCGTCAATAGGCAAACTGCTGCAAGCACGCGGATACAACATAACAATCCAAAAGTTCGACCCATACATAAACGTGGACCCGGGTACGCTCAACCCCTACGAGCATGGGGAGTGCTATGTTACGGCAGACGGACAGGAAACCGACCTTGACCTTGGGCATTACGAAAGGTTCACCGGCATAAAGACCACACGCCACAACAACTTCACCACAGGGCGCATATACAAAAACGTGATTGAAAAGGAGCGCAGGGGCGACTATCTGGGAAAGACCATACAGGTTGTGCCGCACATCACGGACGAAATTAAGCGCGACATTCTGTATTTGGGAAACAAATACCACTTCGACTTCGTAATAACCGAAATAGGCGGCACTGTGGGCGACATAGAGGGGCTGCCGTTTCTCGAGGCTATACGCCAGCTTAAATGGGAACTGGGCAAAAACGCCCTGTGCATACACCTCACTTACGTGCCGTTCCTTTCGGCTGCGCAGGAGCTAAAGACCAAGCCAACGCAACACTCGGTTAAAGAGCTGCAAAGCTTAGGCATACAGCCCGACGTATTGGTTTTGCGCGCCGAACACGACCTGAGCGCGGGCATACGCAAAAAAGTTGCCAACTTCTGCAACGTTGACCCTGAAGCCGTGGTGCAGAGCATAGACCAGCCCACAATATACGAAGTGCCGCTAAGGATGCAGGAGCAGGGACTCGACTCAACCATTTTGCGCAAAATGGGCATCGAGCCGGGCGAAACTCCGGGACTTGGTCCGTGGAGGGCTTTTCTGGAACGCCGCCACAAGGCAACAACCGTTGTAAACGTGGGTCTCGTCGGGAAATACGATTTGCAGGATGCCTACAAGAGCATTTTGGAGTCGCTGTCGCAAGCCGGCACATACAACAACCGCAAGGTTAAGACGCACTTCATCAACAGCGAATACATCACGCCCGACAACGTAGAGGAGAACCTCAAAGGCATGCAGGGCATCGTGATTTGCCCGGGCTTCGGCCAGCGCGGCATAGAGGGAAAGATTACCGCCGCCAAATACTGCCGCGAGCACGACATACCCACATTCGGAATTTGCCTCGGAATGCAGATGATGGTTGTGGAGTTCGCCCGCAACGTCTTGGGATATAAGGATGCCGACAGCATTGAAATGAATGAGAAAACCACCCACAACGTAATCGACCTCATGGAGGAACAGAAGAACATCACCAACATGGGCGGCACAATGCGCCTTGGGGCATACGAATGCGCACTGAAGGAAGGCAGCAAGGTAAGGGCGATATACGGCGCGGACATCATCGAAGAACGCCACCGCCACCGCTACGAATTCAACAACGATTACCGCGAGGAATATGAAAAGGCGGGAATGATGTGCGACGGCACAAACCCCGAAACCAACCTTGTGGAAATTGTAGAAATCCCCACACTGAAATGGTATGTCGGCACGCAGTTCCACCCCGAATACAGCAGCACCGTTCTGAAACCCCACCCGCTGTTCCTGGATTTCATCAAGACAATTGTTGACAACACACCGCAGGACGACAAGCAATAAGGACGGCGCAGACAACGAATTTAATCTTAGAAAATGGACAAAAACAGCGTAATAGGTTTCCTGCTGATAATAGCGGTGATATTCGGCTTCAGCTATTTCAACAGGCCAAGCGAGGAACAACTGAAACAACAGCGCGAGGAGCAGCTGGCAGAGGAAAAGCAACAGCAAGACACCAAGGCGGCAACAGTTGCCAACGAGACAACAGCAGCCACACACGACAGCATATTCGCGGACAACGGAGAGCAACCGCGCCTCGTTGTACTGAAAAGCAACGACATAACCGTGGGAATAAACACTCGCGGCGGCAGCGTGGGCAACGTGGTTCTTAAAAACTACAAAGGGCAGGACAAGAAGCCGCTCCAGCTCTACAGCGACGAATATGCAAAAATGTCGTTCACGCTCGCAGGGAAGAAAAACAACATAAACACATCCTCCCTTATGTTCCGCCCCGAAAACGTTACCGACTCAACGGTTACAATGGTGGCGCAAGCGGCAAACGGCGGAAAACTCTCGATAAGCTACAAGCTGCACAACAGTTTCGTACTTGACATGGATGTCAAAGCCGACGGAATGCAGGAATATCTGCTGCCCACCTCCAAAATATTGGGCATAGAATGGAGCGAACGACTGAAGCAGCAGGAGCGCGGCTACAAGTTCGAAAACCAATACGCCGCCTTGACATACAAAGAGGCAAAAGGTGGCACCGACCGTCTTGACCCGCAAAAGGAGGAAGAGAAAAGCCTTGAGGAAAGTCTTGACTGGATTTCATTCAAAGACCAGTTTTTCGGCGTAACGCTTATTGCCGATGCAGGATTGGATAAAGTAAAGTTGAAAAGCAAACCCGAAGAGGACATAAGCAAAGGTTTCCTGAAACAATACGAAGCTTCTGCCGAAACAGACTTCGACCCGTCGGGAAGCAAGGCATCGTCGTTCAAATTTTATTTAGGTCCGAACAAGTTCCGGACATTGCAGAAGATTGACGACATTGTAAGCCCGGACAAGGATTTGAAGCTTGAGCATCTTGTGTATCTCGGCTGGCCTTTATTCAGATACATAAACAGGTATTTCACCATTTATGTATTCGACTGGCTCACCGACCTTGGTCTCTCTATGGGCATTGTGCTTTTGCTCATAACAATCCTGCTGCGCATCATTGTATATGTGCCTACCCGCAAAAGCGTGATGAGCAGTGCAAAGATGCGTGTGCTCAAGCCCAAAATAGACAAGATAAACGCGAAATACCCTGACCCTGCCGACAACATGAAGAAGCAGCAGGAGATAATGCAAACCTACAGCCAATATGGCGCAAGTCCAATGGGCGGTTGTCTGCCGATGCTTATTCAGATGCCTATCTGGATTGCGATGTTCAACTTCATCCCGAACGCCATCGAACTTAGGCAGCAAAGTTTCCTGTGGGTTGACGATCTTTCCACATACGACCCGATTATTCAGTTCTCCCATCCGATTTGGCTGATAGGAGACCATATCAGTGCTTTCTGTATTCTGTTCTGCATTACCAACGTTGTTTACAGTGTGATGAGCATGAGAATGCAAAAAGACATGATGAGCGGACAGCAGGAAAGCCAGATGAAGATGATGAGGTGGATGATGTACCTTATGCCGGTGTTCTTCTTCTTCGTGTTCAACGACTATTCGGCAGGTCTGAACTACTACTATTTCATTTCCCTTCTTTTCAGTGCGCTTACCATGTGGTATCTGCGCCGCACCATTGACGAGAAAAAACTTCTTGAACGCCTTGAGAGAAACTATCAGGCAAACAAGGAGAAACCCAAGAAGATGAGCGGACTTGCAGCCCGCCTTGAAGCACTGCAAAAGCAGCAGGAGGAAATGATGAAACTACAGCAGGAACGCCAAAAACACAGAAAGCAATGATGAGATATTTGAAATGCATATCAGTTTTGATTATGTCTGTAATATGTGCAACGCCAAATATGGCGACAGCGGCAGGAAATGACGACCTTCTCACCCCGGAGAGGCTTTGGTCAATGGGCAGGATTGGAAGCGTGGCAGCCTCGCCCGACGGAAAGAAGATTGTTTACACCCTTACCAAATACGACATAAAAGAAAACAAGGGACACACTTCCATATATATAAAGGACATTAAGAGCGGCAATGAAAAAAATCTGACTACCGGTGGCAGCGAAAACGAGCCGGCGTTCATCGAAGGCGGCAGCAAAATTGCCTATCTTGCCGCTTCTGACGGCGTGAGCCAGTTGTGGACAATGAACGTTGACGGAACGGAAAAG
>CAVCON010000072.1:0-3336 GCA_963603805.1 Oscillospiraceae bacterium | reverse complement strand
CCGACGGCAATCGCGTAGTAATAATCCACCAAGTCTCGACGGAAACTTCCATTGCCAAAAACGATGAAGATTTGCCCAAAGCTTCGGGTATGCTGATAAACGAACTTATGTACAAGCATTGGGACACATACGTGCGCTCCATTCCTCACCCTTTCCTTGCTGAGTTCAATAACGGAAAACTTGAAAACGCCAAGGACATTTTGGAAGGACTGCCGTACGAGTGTCCAATGATGCCTTTCGGAGGTATGGAGGAGTTTGCATGGAGTCCCGACTCAAAAAAACTTGCATATGTGATGCGCGCAAAGAAAGGCAGGGACTACGCCGTAAGCACAGACAGCGACATATATCTTTACGACATTGAGGACGGTTCGTCCTTTAACCTGTGCAAACCTATTACGAGAGACATCAAGCAGCCCGTAAAGATAGACTACACTCGCTCACTTAAAGACCAGCGGATTTACGATGGCGAGGACTGCAACTTGGGATATGACGACAATCCGAAATTCTCGCCCGACGGCAAATACATAGCTTGGACGAGCATGAAGCATGACGGATACGAGAGCGACCGCACCCGCTTGTGCGTATATGAGTTTGCCACACGCAACAAAACATACGTTACTGAAAGTTTCGACAGCGGAGTTGACAACTTTTTCTGGAAAGAAAACTCCAAGGAACTGCTGTTTGCCGGAGTCTGGCACGGACGCACCAACATCTACGCCACTAATTTGAAAGGCAAAGTGCGCCAGCTTACAGACGAGGTTTGCGATTACAGTCTCGCCGGTTATGTTGCCTTAAACGGCAACCTGCTTGCAAAACGGCACAGCATAAGCGAAGCCGATGACATTTACTTTGTAAGCGCAAAAAACGGCAAATCGGAAAGACTTACAAACGTAAACAAGGAAACATACGAGAAAACCACATTCGGAAAGGTTGAGGAACGCTGGGTAAACACCGTTGACGGCAAAAAAGAATTGTGTTGGGTGATATACCCTCCCCATTTCGATGCTAACAAAAAATACCCTGTGCTTCTGTTTTGCGAAGGCGGTCCGCAGTCTCCCGTCAGCCAGTTTTGGAGCTACCGCTGGAATTTCCAGATAATGGCTGCCAACGGTTATATAATCATTGCCCCCAACCGTCGCGGGCTTCCCGGGTTTGGCACAGAGTGGCTTGAAGAAATTTCCGGCGACTACACAGGTCTTTGTATGCAGGACTATCTGTCCGCCATTGACGACATTGCCAAAGAAAGCTATGTTGACAAAAACCGGCTCGGCTGTGTCGGGGCAAGTTTCGGCGGCTACAGCGTTTATTGGCTGGCAGGGCACCACGACAAGCGTTTCAAGTGCTTCATTGCACACGATGGCATTTACAACACGCAGCAGCAATATGTTGAGACCGAGGAAATGTGGTTCGCCAATTGGGATATGGGGTCTGCACCTTGGGTAAAGCCTGACGGCAAACTACAAAAAGTGTTCTCCGACTCGCCCCACCTTTCGGTTGACAAATGGGACACTCCAATTCTCTGCATACACGGTCAGCGCGATTTCCGCATAGAATACACCCAGGCAGAATCGGCTTTCAACGCAGCGCGTCTGCGTGGCATCCCCGCCCAACTGCTGCTGTTCCCCGATGAAAACCATTGGGTGCTAAAACCACAAAACGGCATAATGTGGCAGCGCACATTCTTCCGCTGGCTCGACAAATGGCTTAAAAAATAAAAGAAAAAATATATGACAACTATAACAAGAAAACTCAACGACTCTGCGGCTGCCAGATGGTTGGCACTGTTTATTGTCGCCTTTACAATGATGGCGGCTTATTATGTGAACGACGTAATGGCCCCGCTAAAGGGAATGCTCGAAGGCCAACTTCATTGGACAAGCGGAGAGTTCGGAATGTTCACCGGTGCATACAGTTTCCTGAACGTGTTCCTCCTGATGCTCATTTGGGGCGGACTCATTCTTGACAAATTCGGAATACGCTTCACTGGAATACTCGCCACCGTGCTTATGGTTGGCGGAACGACCGTGGAATACCTTGCCATCACGACATACGGCGGGACAAGCGAGATGTTCATGGGCTACAAGCTTGACGTGTTCATGGCCTCCGCCGGATATTCCGTGTTTGGCGTAGGCGCAGAGGTAGCAGGAATCACTGTAAGCAAGATTATTGCAAAGTGGTTCAAGGACAAGGAACTTGCACTGGCAATGGGCGTACAGGTGGCTTTGGCGAGAATCGGCTCGCAAGTTGCATACGCAGTGGCAATTCCTGTGGCACGCAACTACAATCTCGACACACCGCTTCTGATTGGCTCCGTGCTGCTCATCGGCGGCATGATTTCGTTCATAGCCTTCAGCTTTATGGACAGGAAACTTGACCGTCAGGTGAAGATTTCCGTAGAAAGCTCCGCAGACGAAAAGTTTTCGTTCAAAGATGTTGTGGCAGTAGTAAAAAATCCCGGGTTCTGGCTTATCGCGCTGCTGTGCGTGCTGTTCTACTCCTGCGTGTTCCCGTTCCAGAAATTCGCCACAGAGCTGATGATTACCAAATATGGGGTGAACGAGGACATTGCCGGAACATTTGCCGGTCTCCCTGCCCTCGGCGCACTCATACTCACTCCTGTATTCGGCGGAATGATCGACCGCAAGGGCAAGGCCGCAAGCATAATGATGCTCGGCTCGCTAATGCTCATCTGCGTGCATTTCATTTATGCCCTGCCGTTTATACACGCGGCATGGGTGGCAATAGCCCTCATGATTATACTCGGAATTGCTTTCTCGCTCGTTCCCTCCGCCATGTGGCCGAGCGTGGCAAAGATATTCCCGGTAAAGCAGCTCGGCACGGCATACGCGCTTATCTTCTTCATCCAGAACATAGGTCTGTGGGGCGTTCCAGCACTTATCGGCTACATTCTCGAAAAGTATTGTATAGTCGGCACTACCACAGAAAACGGCATTACGACAAACCTGTACAGCTACACCTTGCCAATGTGCGTGTTCACAAGCATTGCCGTGCTTTCCCTTGTCATCGCGTTTTGTCTCAAAGCCGCCGACAAGAAGTACGGCTATAAGCTCGAAGAACCCAACTTGAAAAAATAAGCAGAAGCTGCTTCACATAAAAAAGGCGTGTCAAAATGAGGTATCGCTCAGATGAGCGTTCGCTTCACTTTGACACGCTTTTTTATACTCCTTTCTTTTTACATTATCGGACACTCTATACTTCTTTTCTGTCCGAGCATTCCCGACCTACACAATAATCATAGGCTTCCTTTCTGAATGATTCTCTTTCGGGAGTTCCCTCATTACCATAATCCCTGTCGAGTATTGCATCCACACTTCC
>CAVCON010000071.1:10297-11725 GCA_963603805.1 Oscillospiraceae bacterium | reverse complement strand
AAACTACGTCCTATGTAGAAAAAATTATATCAGACATAATTCAAACTACATCGGATATAATTTTTGGCATATATAATGCACTGAAAAGCAAACGCTTACACTTTTACATCCAAATCGCATTAAATCGCTGTATTTCTGTATATTACAAGAATTGGTCATTCGCTCACAAAAACAGGTGCGTTGCATACTTTACCGCATATAAAATGGCGGATGCGCTTTGGGACATCCGCCATTTTTGTATGATTAAAAACTCTTGGAGAAAGCGTCAGGCGTTTACTTCAGCCGCCACTTGCCGTTGTACTTCACAACAGGAACGGCAATCTCCTCTTTGGTGCTGTCTCCATAAGTTATGTCAACCCTTACAACCGAATACGTTCCTTTTTCGTTCGTGTTCTCCGCAATGGCGTTTGCGCTTACAATGCCTTTACGCTCCTTCTGTTCGTTTTCGGCAGCCTGTTTAAGCACGTTCACCAAACTCTTGCGGTATCGTTCGGGTATGCTGTCGCAACTCTGCACGCACGAAAGATAACCGTCATACTCCCCTTTCAAAAGATGGGCGTATGCAGTCTCAACAATTTCCGAAGGCGTGGATTTTTCAACAATGTTCTCCTTGTTTTCAGACTTGCACGAAAACAGGAAAGCCACTGCCACAGCCGCTGCGACAAATTTGTTCATCTTTATTTGTGGCGGATGAAAATGTTGATTGGAGTGCCGCAGAAATTCCAGTTTTCACGTATGCGGTTTTCGAGGAAACGGCGGTAATGCTCCTTTACATATTGCGGCAGGTTTGCAAAAAACGCAAACGACGGCACACGGGTGTTGGGCAGCTGGGTGCAGTATTTAATCCTTATGTATTTGCCTTTGATTGCAGGGGGCGGGGTCTCCTCTATAATGGGGAGCATTATGTCGTTGAGCTTGGGCGTGGGAACTTTCGTGGTGCGGCGCGTGTAAACGTCCTTTGCCGTTTCCAGCACCTTGAATATGCGCTGTTTTGTCATCGCCGACGCGAAAATTATGGGGAAATCCACAAACGGCGCCATGCGTGCATGAATGGCGTTGATATAGTCAAACTGCGCCTGTTGCGACCTGTCCTCTACCAAGTCCCACTTGTTCACAACTACAACCAAGCCCGTTGAGTTTTTCTGGATTACCTGGAATATGTTCATGTCCTGCGTGCCTATTCCCCGCGTTGCGTCAATCATCAGAATAGACACATCGGCAGACTCTATGGCACGTATCGAACGCAACACGCTGTAATATTCCAAATCCTCGTTCACCTTGTTCTTTTTGCGTATGCCTGCCGTGTCAACAAGATAGAAGTCGAACCCGAACTTGGTGTAGCGCGTTGATATGGCATCGCGCGTTGTGCCGGCAATGTCGGTAACAATGTTCCTGTCCTCGCCTATGAAAGCGTTTATGAGGCTGCTC
>CAVCON010000071.1:0-10264 GCA_963603805.1 Oscillospiraceae bacterium | reverse complement strand
AGGCTGCTCTTGCCCACGTTAGGGCGACCCACCACGGCAAAGTGCGGGATGTTCTCGTCATCGTCCGCTCCGCTTTCTTTTGGCATCCTTTCTATTATTGCGTCAAGCAGTTCGCCCGTGCCGCTGCCTGTTGCCGCACTCACAGCCATGGGGTCGCCAAGACCGAGACGGTAGAACTCCGCGCTCGAAAACACATCGGCACTGTTGTCTGCCTTGTTGGCAACAAGGATCACGGGAAGCTTTGCGCGGCGCAGTATGTTGGCAACCTCGTCGTCAAGGTCGGTTATGCCGTTCTTCACGTCAACCATGAACAAAACGACATCGGCCTCCTGGGTGGCAACCATGACCTGCTTGCGTATCTCCTCTTCGAAAACATCGTCGCTGTTCACCACCCAACCGCCTGTGTCAACAACCGAGAAAGTCCTGCCGTTCCAAAGAACTTTGCCATACTGGCGGTCGCGTGTGGTTCCCGCCTCCTCACTCACGATGGCGCGGCGGGTTTCTGTGAGACGGTTGAAAAGAGTTGACTTGCCCACATTCGGACGTCCAACGATAGCTACTAAATTTCCCATTGTTGATAGTTCGGATTGTTTGTTTTATGGTTTGTAAAAATCATTTCGGCTCGTAACCGAAACTTTCGAGCGACTTGGCGGAGTTCCTCCAATTTGGGTTCACCTTTACGTACAGCTGCAAAAACACCTTCTTGCCGAAAAACTTCTGGATGTCCCTGCGGGCTTCCTCACCCACACGCTTGAGTGCCACGCCGCCATGCCCTATTATTATGCCTTTCTGGCTTTCGCGCTCAACGTATATCGTGGCAGCCATACGGATGAGCTTATTCTCGTCCTTGAACTCCGTAACAACCACCTCGGCGGAATAAGGTATCTCTTTGTCGTAATACAAAAGTATCTTCTCGCGTATTATCTCGGAGACGATGAAGCGCGAAGGCTTGTCGGTGAGCTGGTCCTTGTCAAAATATTCTGGAGATTCGGGAAGCAGTTCCACGATGCGCTTCTGCACATTGTCAACATTGAACTTGGCCTTTGCCGAAAGCGGCACGATTTCCGCCTGGGGTATCTGTTCGTGCCAATACTCCACAAGTTTCGTAACATCTTTCTCGTTGCTCAAATCAATCTTGTTTATAAGCACGAGAATAGGTATGTTGAGCCTTTTTACCTTGGCGATGAAGTCCTCGTTCTTCGACTGCTTCTCCACCGTGTCGGTTACATAAAGAAGAATGTCCGCATCCTCGAGCGATGAAACCGAGAATGCGAGCATATCTTCCTGTAACTTGTAATTTGGCTTCAGCACGCCGGGAGTGTCGGAGAACACTATCTGGTAATCGTCGGTGGAAACGATTCCCATAATCCTGTGGCGCGTGGTCTGCGCCTTGAATGTGGCAATGGAAATCCTCTCGCCGACAAAAAGGTTCATCAGCGTGGACTTTCCCACATTAGGATTGCCTACGATGCTTACGAAGCCAGCCTTGTGCATGCCTGTTTATTTTGCGCTTTTATAGTCGTAAGCCCATTTGAGATAGGACGCGCCCCACACAAATCCCGCACCGAACGCGCAGAATATAAGGTTGTCGCCCTTCTTGAGCTGGCTTTCGTAATCCCACAAGGCAAGTGGGAGCGTTGCGCCCGAAGTGTTGCCGTAACGCTGTATGTCCATCATCACCTTTTCCATGGGAACTTCAAGGCGTTTTGCCACAGCCTCGATAATTCTCACGTTGGCCTGATGGGGAACTATCCACGAAATGTTGTCCTTGTTGAGGTTGTTGCGCTCTGCTATCACATTGCATGCATCGCTCATGTTTGTAACGGCGAACTTGAACACCGTGCGGCCTTCCTGATGCAGATAGTGCAAATGATGGTCTATCGTGAAATGCGTGGGCGGGCAAACAGAGCCGCCACCCTTTTGCACGAGGAACGGAAGCCCTTTGCCGTCGGTGCGCAGATAGGAGTCTATCAAGCCGTAATCCTCTTCGGTGGGTTCAAGAAGCACCGCGCCCGCACCGTCGCCGAAAATCGGGCAGGTGGAACGGTCGGTGTAGTCAACTATCGAGGAAAGTTTGTCTGCACCGCAAACAACCACTTTCTTGTAACGCCCGCTGCGTATAAGGTTTGCGCCAAGCTCCAAGCCGAAAAGGAAACCGCAACACGCAGCTTCCATGTCGAACGTATAGGCGTTGGTCATTCCCAGACGGCCGAGGACTATCGAGCCCGTGGATGGGAGATGGTAGTCGGGAGTTGAGGTGGCCATCACAAGGCAGTCTATTTCCTTGGGGTCAGTGCCTGTGCGTTCAAGAAGCTGCTTCACGGCTTTGCGTGCCATATAGCTTGTGCCGAGTCCTTCCTCGTTGAGAATGCGGCGTTCCTTAACGCCGATGCGGGTCATAATCCACTCATCGTTGGTGTCAACCATTCTCGACAGTTCGTCATTGGTCAGCACATATTCGGGGACATACCCCCCCACTCCTGTTATTATAGCGTTTATATTGTTAGCCATTTCCTCTTTGTTTATAATACAACAACTTGAAGACTATGCGAGTTTCCCGCGCAGCCTCCAAGTTCTCATCAGATTAAATCCGGAACGAAGCAATTATGCTTCCGCTCCTTTTTCGATTGCCACCTTGCCGCGATAGTAGCCGCAATCGGGGCATACTGTGTGATATACGTACAGCGAACCGCAGTTAGGGCATACAGCGAGTGTAGGAGCCACTGCCTTATCATGAGTTCTGCGCTTGCGTGTACGGGTCTTGGATTGTCTTCTTTTAGGATGTGCCATTTTATTCTAAATGTTTATTTGTTTATTATTTTTATTGTATCTCCGCAGAATGGCTTTCGAGCCATTTCATTACGGCAGGATTGCATCCGCCTTCCTCATGCACTCTCACCGAAGGCACATTGAGGGCAAGCGTCTCGAATATGCGGTGGGACAAGTCGAGAGTGCCGTCGGCACGCGCCTCAAGCAAATCTTCGTCATCGCTGTCCGCACCGCCGTTGACGCACACCACTTTCACGGTGTCCTCCAGTTCCGTGCCGTAATCCATCTCGTCAAGACAGCGTGTGCAGGGTACGCGAAGCACGCCTTTCACCTTCATCCTGACAACATAGTCGCATTTAGCGTCCTGCGACTTTTCCGCCGTGGCTGCCACATCAACGACACCGCCAACAATGTCCTCGCTGTCGAACTGCTTGAAAAAGCCATCGTCCAGACGGAAGCTTTCACCGCCGTCCTTATTGGCTAAATCTTTGACATTTACTGTGCAGCGTATCATATCAATGCGTACATTCCACTAAAAGCGACCGCAAATTTATGATTTTTTCGGCTAACACGGAAGTTTATATATGGAAAATCGTCAAAAAAGCGTGTTCAACAGCGTGTTTTGCACTTTTCCGCAGCCATGCGCAGGGCGTTAGGAATAATATTTCTAATTTTGCGCCAAATTAGATACAGATATGAGCGCGATAATTCTGTGGTGTCTGGCCCACCTTAACTATTGGACAATAATCCTGTTCATGGCCGTTGAAAGTTCGTTTATCCCCTTCCCCTCCGAGGTGGTTGTTCCGCCGGCGGCGTGGCTTGCGGCAAACGGCGAAAACGGACTGAACATCGCGGGCGTGGTCATAGCCGCCACCATAGGGGCTGACATTGGCGCAACAATCAACTACCTGCTCGCCATGCTCCTCGGCCGACCTATAGTGTATGCCTTCGCACGCTCAAAAATAGGACACATCTGCCTTATAAACGAGGAAAAGGTGAAGCACGCCGAGGCATTCTTTGCCAAGCACGGCGTGGCATCCACTTTCTTCGGACGCCTTGTCCCGGCAGTGAGGCAGCTTATATCCATTCCAGCCGGTCTGGCAAAGATGCACTTCGGGAAATTCATCCTTTTCACGACCCTCGGCGCGGGGGCTTGGAACATCGTGCTCGCCGCGATAGGCTTCTCGCTGTCGAAAGTGCCGGGAATGAAAACCACGCAGGACATCGCCGACCTGTCATCCAAATACAGCCACACAATAGGCTACGCAATCCTTGCCATTGTGGCGGTGGCACTGCTGGCAGTGATGATAAGGGAGGCAAACAAGAAACGCAACAAAGACAAACAATAATGGACCACCTGCCAAAAGACCCGGCAATTCTTGTGTCGAGCGTGAATATGCTTCTGCGCGACAACGAATACGACTCGTTCGAGGAACTTTGCCACTGCTTCAACCGCAACCCCGAAGAAGTCAAGGCTTTTCTGAAAGAAAACGGTTACGTTTACTGCGAGGCGCAGAAACAGATACGCCCCATTGGGTTTGACGAAGCCTGAAAGCATGATAAGCAGGGACGCAATAGAGACCGCGTACAGTTTTTTCCACCAGAAAGAGAGAATATACGCGCATTCCCAAATCGGCTCGCAAAGGGACGACATCGAATACGCCATAGCCTCATACACGGAAAGCATGAACAAGGAACTGTACATGAAAATCTCCGGCGGAAAAGAGGGCTTTCTGCTAAACCACACCACTTTCGGGGACGACATGGCGCAAGCCGTAGAAAGGCTTGAGGAAATGCTCTGAACGGGAATGGACACCAAACACGCCGCCCCTCCCCCATGCGCCAAACCGAGGGAATCTAACTTCGAGCTGCTAAGGATTGTGGCGATGATGTTCATCGTGGCGCACCACTTTCTTATTGCCACCGGAAATGTTGACTACTACAGCCCGACCGCGTGCGGCGGCGAACTCGCCAACTCGTTCCTTGTTTGCGGCGTTGACTGCTTCATTCTCATATCGGGCTATTTCGGCATAAAGCCCACCGCCGGCAAGTTTCTGTGGCTTGCCATCCTGATAGCCCTCACCCTCTTGGCGGAAACCCTGCTTGCCGCCATTCCCGCAACAGGCGGCTTCGTGAACCTGCCATACGCCATACACCGCATTGTCCCCTTTTTCAAAGACAGCAACTGGTTCATTCCCTCCTACATAGGTCTTATGCTCCTGTCGCCGATACTCAACAAGGCCCTCGGCAACGCCTCGCAAAAAGAGCTGTCGCTATGGACCGCCGCCCTAACGCTGCTGTGCCTGTACTCCTACTTCTTCAGCATCACCCCGGTTGACACCACGGGCTACAACCTCATACAATTCATATATCTGTACATACTCGGGCGTTTCCTGCGCCGCAACTGCCCCGACGTGAAAATCCCGTTGGCGGCTGCCATGTACGTGGGCGGAAGCCTCTTGGCGTATGCCGTGTCGGTTTTCGTAAAGCCGGGGTTCACCGCCTTTGCCTACAACAGTCCGCAAATACTCCTGTCATCATGCGGACTGTTCCTGCTTTTCAAAAACATAAGTCTGCGCAGCAAGGCAATAAACGCCACTGCCTCCGCAATGTTTTGCGTGTTCCTGTTCCACTACTCCATTATATATAATGTAAAAGGCGGCTGCTCCACCGCAAAAATCGCCTTTGTGTATTTCGCATCCTTTGCCGGAGGAATGACAATAGGGACACTGGCAAAGCTTATACGCCAAAACATACGCCGCCGCAACTGACGTTCTCCCAACATACCAAAAATTATGTCTGACATAGGAAAAACTACGTCCGATGTAGAAAAAATTATATCAGACATAATTCAAACTACATCAGACCTTTTTTCGCCCACTTGCAACACGCTGAAAAACAAATGCTTGCGATTATTTTCAATTTCATGACAACTGTTTGGAAATCACTGTATTAGAAACATTGGCTAAGTTTCGGCAATTTGTCCCCCAAGAGCGTGTGCAAACACCTCGCATACCCTATGCCACACTCCGCAACCGCCATTCCCATAAAAGCAAAAGCGCACGCTTCCAAACCAGCACGCTGCCTTTTGTGGCAAATTCATGCAAAAGCGCACCAAAACGCCGCTTTTTTCCCGACAAAGCCAAGCCAAAAAATAAATGGTGCTTTTTTTCGCAAACGCTTTGCCAAATCAAAATAAATAATTTACTTTGCAATACAGACATTAAAAAAATAGCCATTCACTAACCTTAAAAATTTAGCATTATGGTAGAAGGACAGCTAAACAAAAGCGGATTGAATCCCGACAATTTCCGTAAAACCCTTAACGGAAAGGAAATTAATCTATACACCCTGCGCAACAGCGAGGGTAATGAGGTTTCACTGACCAACTATGGCGGCGCAGTGGTAGCCATTATGGTGCCCGACAAAAACGGACGCCTTGCCAACGTGATACAGGGCCACGACAACATTGACGATGTTATCAACAGCCCCGAGCCGTTCCTCAGCACCCTTGTGGGACGCTATGCCAACCGCATAGCAAAAGGCAAGTTCGTGCTCAACGGCAAGGACTACTATCTTGCCATAAACAACGGCCCTAACCATTTGCACGGCGGCCCGACAGGCTTCCACACCAAGGTTTGGAGCGTTGAGAGGGTTGACGAGCGGGCCATCGTGCTGCGCAACGTGTCGCCCTACTACGAGGAAGGCTTCCCCGGGGAACTTTGCATGACTGTGATGTTCACTTTCACCGACAACAACGAACTTGTGATTGACTACAAGGGCACTTGCAACAAGAAGACCATCGTGAACATGACACACCACGGCTTCTTCTCGCTTGCAGGGATAGCCAACCCCACACCTTCGGCAGAAAACGTGATTTGCCAGATAAACGCGGACTACTACCTGCCAATCGACGAGACATCCATACCGACCGGCGAGATACTCAAAGTGGAAGGCACGCCGTTTGACTTCCGCACACCCCACGCCGTGGGCGACCACATAAACGATGACGACCTGCAAATAAAGAACGGCGCAGGATACGACCACTGCTTCGTGCTAAACAAGCACGAACCCGGTGAACTCACCTTCGCCGCAAAAATAAAGGAACCCGAAAGCGGAAGAACCATGGAGGTTTACACAACCGAACCGGGCATACAGTTCTACTCCGACAACTGGGCAGACGGCTACAAGGGGCAGAACGGGGCGACTTTCCCACGCCGCAGCGCACTGTGTTTTGAGGCGCAACACTTCCCCGACAGCCCCAACCACGCATACTTCCCCGCTGTGGTTCTGCGCCCCGGGGAAATCTACACCCAGAAGACCATCTACAAATTCGGCGTGGAAGACTAAGATGCAAACAATATAATCTAACAAAATAATCTAAAAATAATCCAATGGCACAAAAAACAAAACAATGGGCTGCGATTATAATGATGGTCGCGCTCTTCGCTATGATCGCCTTCGTGACAAACCTTTGCTCACCTATGGCAGTAATAGTACAGAATCAGTTCGGGGCATCCGAATTCCAGTCTCAAATCGGTAACTACGCAAACTTCATCGCCTACCTCGTGATGGGTATCCCCTCCGGTATGCTTATCGTGAAGTTCGGCTACAAGAAGACCGCCCTTCTGGCACTTATTGTCGGAATTATCGGCATGGCTCTCGAGCTTCTTTCGGGAACTCTTGAGAGTATGTGGATTTATCTGCTGGGCGCATTCATCGCAGGTTTCTGCATGTGTATGCTCAACACCGTTGTCAACCCCTTGCTTAACGTGCTTGGCGGCGGAGGCAACACAGGCAACCAGCTTATCCAAATCGGCGGAGCGTTCAACAGCGCGGCTGCCGTGGCTGTGTACATCATTCTCGGCGCACTGATTGGCGAAGTTACCAAGGAAACTGCAATCGTTGACGCAGCTCCCGCAATGTACATCGCACTGGCGATTTTCGCTGTGGCGTTCGTGGTATTGCTGCTCACGAAGATCGAAGAGCCCAAACAGGAACCCGTGAAGTTCGAACTCATAAAGGGAGCCTTGAAGCACCGTCATTTTGCACTGGGTGCTTTGGCAATCTTCCTTTACATGAGCGTTGAGGTCGGCACTCCCACATACATGATTAAATACCTCATCGGCGACGTTGGCATCTCCGCAGGCGTTGCTTCGCTCATTGCGGCAGTTTACTGGTTCGCAATGTTCATCGGCCGCAGTATCGGCGGCTCAATCGGCGGCAAGGTTTCCAGCCGCACAATGGTAACAACGGTTGCAGTGGCTGCAATCGTGCTGCTGGCGTTCGGCATGCTCGCCCCCAGCACTCTGACAGTGAAAGTTCCCGGCGTTGACTGGGCAAATCTTTCCGTCATCTGGGTGAATGTGCCTGTTGGCGTTGCTGCATTCATCTGCGTGGGTCTTTGCACCTCAGTCATGTGGGGTGGCATCTTTAATATGGCTGTTGAAGGTCTCGGCAAATATACCGCAGCCGCATCGGGAATTTTCATGACAATGGTATTTGGCTGCGCAATAATGGTTGCACTCCAGGCTGTTGTTGCTGAAAACACGGGCAGCTACCTCATAAGCTACATCATCCCGCTTGCTTGCGCCGCTTACATATTGTTCTACGCATTGGTGGGCAGCCGCTTCAAGAAATCCGAAGAATAAGAAAAACCTAACCAAATGCCCGGCGGTGCATTTTCTCCGCCGGGCATAACCTAAAAAATAAAAGATTATGAAATTGAAAATAGATGACGTTCGCAGCCGCTTCATCAAGCATTTCGATGGCAGCACAGGAAATGTTTACGCTTCTCCTGGACGTATAAACCTCATCGGCGAACACACCGACTACAACGACGGATTTGTATTCCCCGGAGCAGTTGAGCAGGGAATTATCGCAGAAATCAAGCCCAACAAGTCGCGCAAGGTTTGCGCTTACTCAATTGACTTGAAGGACTACGTAGAGTTCAGCCTCGACGACGAGCAAGGACCTTCCGCAACCCACTTCCGTTTTGTCTATGGCGTATGCCGCGAAATGATGAAGCTTGGTGTGCCTGTTGAAGGCTTCAACACCGCTTTTGCAGGTGATGTGCCCCTTGGCGCAGGTATGTCCTCGTCCGCAGCTCTTGAGAGCACGTTTGCATTCGCCCTCAACGATCTTTTCGGCGGAAACAAGATTGACAAGTTCACCCTTGCAAAGGTAGGTCAGGCTACGGAGCACAACTATATCGGCACGAATTGCGGCATCATGGACCAGTTTGCTTCCGTATTCGGAAAGTCAGAAAACCTGATGCGTCTCGACTGCCGTTCCTTGCAGTACAAATACTTCCCCTGGCATCCGAAAGACTACCGCCTTGTGCTGCTCAACTCACAGGTGAAGCACGAGCTTGCCAATTCCGCATACAACCAACGCCGCAAGAGCTGCGAAAACGTTGCCGAGGCGTTGAAGAAGCGTTTCCCCGGCGTTAACTCACTCCGCGACGCTAACTATGATATGCTCGAGGCAGTGAAGAGCGAAGTCAGCGAAGAGGACGCTTTGCGCGCAAGATACGTTATCGGCGAGAAATACCGCGTTATGGAAGTTTGCGTTGCTCTCGAAGAGGACGACTACGAGGAAGTGGGCCGCAAGATGTTCGAGACCCACCACGGCCTTTCAAAAGAATACGAGGTTTCATGCCCCGAGCTTGACTTCCTCAACGACGTTGCCAAGAGCTGCGGCGTAACAGGCTCGCGCATAATGGGCGGTGGCTTCGGCGGCTGCACAATCAACCTTGTGAGCAACGAACTGTACGACAACTTCGTGGGAACTGCAAAACAGGCTTACAAAGAGAAATTCGGCATAGAGCCTATCTGCATCGACGTTGTTATCGGCGACGGTTCACGCAGACTCTGCTAATTTCAAACAATCGAAATTCCACGACGCCTCGTTTGCGGGGCGTCGTTTTTTATTCCCAAGCAACATGAACGCCCTACAGTTTGCGGCGGTAGCCGGCTTCGCCCTGTTTGCGGTCATTACGTTCTGCCTTGCGTTTTTCCGCAAGCCCAAACCGCAACGTCCGCCAACGCCTCACCCGCCCGGCAACTCGGAAATAAAATATTCCGCCAAGGAAAACCGCTTCACCGTGCGCGGGAAGCGGCTAATACCTGTGAGCACCGCCGTAAGCCTGTTTTTTGAAACATTCGACAAAGAACGCCGCGCCGAGGAAAAATCCATGAAAACAGGCATATCCAAGGAGAAAATCATTGAGGAATGGGAAATGACACGCGAACGTGCAAGGGCTATTGGCATATTCATGCACGATGACATAGCGGCGTTCTTTGCCGGTTCGCAAATGAAAGGCAGTTTCCGCTTCACGTTCAACGGCAAGTTTTCGCAGACAGACGAAACCATAAGTCTTGAAAAGGAAGAAAGGCTCTTCATGCAATTCGTAAACACAACACCTTTGCGCGTTTACCGCACAAACTATCTTGTCGCCGACAGTTCCCTGCGGCTTGCCGGACGCGTGGCGTTC
>CAVCON010000070.1:0-11942 GCA_963603805.1 Oscillospiraceae bacterium | reverse complement strand
ATGGGTTATCAATTTCGGTTTTGCGGAAACAACATGAACGGTGTGTGTTGTTTTTGATTGCATACGGTATATATGTAGGGGCGTATTGCATACGCCCTGTACGCCACCGCATAAACCGCATCGCAAACCAACATCGCGATATTACAAATCGGCGCAATTCAGGGCGTATGCAATACGCCCCTACAAGCGGTGCAATTTACTTACAATTTGTTGTTTATGTATTTGTGCAGCGCATTGCACACGCCTTGTACGACATCGCTTGAACCGTACCGCGAACCACTGCCGCGACATTGCGAAGCGGCGCAATTCATTGGCTAATTGGATGCCGGGGGGGCCTCACGGCATATTTTCACAAAAACAAAAGAAGTGAGGCATCGGGCCTCACTTCTTGTCTTTCCATTCCATTATCTTCATTCTTCCTTGCGGCCATTCGTTGCACTGTATGTACATCTTGTCCTGAAAAAAGTCGCAATCCTCGAACTCATAAGGCACTTCCGTCTGCATATTCACCGCGCTGACCATTCTGTGGTTCTTCAAGTCCCACGAATATATCATGCTCGGAAATTGGGGCGAACCCACGCCCGTGGGCATAACGAGGCAGTTGCCGGCAATAACGCCACCCTGCCCTATCTGCACGTGAGGGAACGATTTGTCGTAGTCCTGTATGAGATAGTTCTCCAATATGTCCTCCTTTTTCAATATCACGACCCTGCCCTCCTTGAGCTTGGGGAGCTTGAACACCATTATGCGGAAATTGTTCTTGGGGTCGGTGTTGTTTATTGTGTTGCCGAAGCCTATCAGCCGCTTGCGTTTCTTGTCTATCGCCCACTGCACAGCCCAGCCGTAGTATTCGTCGTGGTTGTCGAGCACTATGGTCTGCACAAGTTCCGCCTTGCCCTCCGGCAAAATCCTCTCCACAAAGCAGGCGTCGGTCAGGTTCCTCTCCTTATCGGTCTTAGTCTGCGAGACATACAGCAGCGGGAACACATCGCCCTTTTGGTATTTATCCACGCCGAAGTTGGCAACGTTTGCGTGGTTGTACTTCGAGTTGCTTCCGAGCGGGAATGTGCTGAGTCTTACGAACGTGCCGTCGGGATGAACCTTGTAGAGCGAGGCAAAGCCGCCGTTATAAAGCCCCACCATATAGCCCTTGTGTATGGCGAAGCCCTGGAAACTTTCCTCAACGCCCTTTTTCAAAGCTCCGCCGTCCTTCAGCGTATAACCTGCGAGGTCGAACACCCCGCCCTTTGTCTTTTGCGCACAAACCGTGCCGCCCATGCCAAATGCAAGAACAAGCGACAGTGCGCCGATTACCGTCCTTTTCATCATGATATGTTTTATGCACTTGCGAATTTAGCAAAATAATTTGACTACCTTTGCATAAACCAACAAAGCATTCGGGATGAAACACCTTTTTGCGCTTATTCTTGTGTTTGCCGCAGCCAACTGCCATGCGGCAACGCAGACCGATGACACCACGGGCATAAATTCCGCCACGGCAGTAACCGTTGTGAGCGACACAATAATTGACGACACAGCGGACTACGTGGTGTCAACCCACATACCCAAGGGATTTGTCAAGATGTTCGACAGCTTTGCCGACGAAGCGGAAAGCGGCTTCTTGTTTCCGTCGCTGAAATGGATATTCCCCATGATAGGCATAGCTGGAGTGGGAATGATTTTTGTGTTCATCCTCATAATACTTTTCCCGCTGCTCATCGCCGCCCTGCTTGTGTGGTATGTTTTGCGCAACCGCCGAAAGGCGCGTAACGAAGACCTGCGCCGGCAAACCGCAAACGCCGCCCCCGACAACGATGCGCAGGAAAACGGTGCAACGGAACAACAGACGGAAAAGCGCAACTACCTGCACCGCCGCGACAACGCCATACGCAACATCTGCATTGGCGGTGGCGTTACGGCGTTCTCGCTGCTCACAGGACTGACGATTATCGCCGTGGGTGGGATTGTGGTTCTGTGCATAGGCATAAGCGACTACATGATATACCGCAACCATCGCGACAACGAAATGTAAAAACGAAAACAATATGAAACAATATCTCGACCTCCTCGACCGCATTCTCACAGAAGGCACACGCAAGGAAGACCGCACAGGAACAGGGACAATAAGCGTGTTTGGCAACCAGATGCGCTTTGACCTCGCCAAGGGTTTCCCGCTGCTCACCACAAAAAAGCTGCACCTGAAATCCATAATTTACGAACTGCTGTGGTTTCTGCGCGGAGACACCAACGTGAAATACCTCCACGACAACAATGTGTCAATTTGGGACGAATGGGCAGACGAGAACGGCGACCTGGGACACATATACGGATACCAATGGCGCAAGTGGCACAACTACAACGGCGGAACGATAGACCAGATTTCAAACGCCGTTGAAATGATAAAGCACTCGCCCGACTCACGCCGCATTATCGTAAGCGCGTGGAACGTTGCCGACCTCGACAAAATGAACCTGCCGCCATGCCATATACTGTTCCAATACTACGTGGCGGGAGGGCGTTTGAGTTTACAGCTATACCAGCGCAGTGCCGACACGTTCCTCGGAGTTCCGTTCAACATCGCGTCCTACTCGCTCCTGTTGCTGATGACGGCACAAGTTACAGGGTTCGAGCCAGGCGACTTTGTTTACACCACAGGCGACACCCACCTTTACATGAACCACATTGAGCAGGCAAAACTTCAGCTATCGCGTGAGCCGCGCCCACTTCCCACAATGAAACTTAACCCGGAGGTGAAAAGCATCTTCGACTTCAAGTTCGAGGATTTCGAACTCGAAAACTACAATCCGTGGCCGCACATAAAAGCCGCCGTGTCGGTCTGACAACATACCATCTGACGCATACCATATAATATATGCCCGAAATCACAATAATAGCAGCGGTGGCTGAAAACCGCGCAATAGGATACAAAAACAGACTTATTTACCACCTGTCGGCAGACCTGAAGCATTTCAAGCTTCTCACCACGGGCCACACGGTACTCATGGGGCGCAAAACCTTTGAGTCGCTGCCCAAGGGCGCACTGCCCAACCGCCGCAACATTGTTGTGAGCCGCACTGTCAGCAGTTTTGAGGGCTGCGATGTTTACAGTTCTCTTGACGAGGCTCTGGAACATTGCGCCGATGACGAGAAAGTGTTCGTTATAGGCGGCGCGTCGGTCTATGCCGAAGCCTGTCCGCTCGCCACGCGGCTTGAACTTACCTGCGTCCGCGCCACGCCGGAAAACGCCGATGTGTTTTTCCCCGAAACGGACTTTGGCGAATGGGATGAGACGGCACGCGAACACCACGATGCCGACGAGAAAAACGAAAAGCCGTTCGATTTCGTCAGCTTCAAGCGCAAACGCAACTGAACAAGACGCACAAACAATGAACACCGCCATACCCAAGGATTTTCTCGACACGGCAGACTCGCTTTTCGGCAGCGAAAGCGCGGAGTTCCTCGCATCGCTAAATGATGAGCCAACGCTAAGCATTCACACCAACATGGAAAAAATGCGAAAGGCTTGCGAAACAATCCCCGCAAACGCGCAAAAAGTGGGCTGGGCTTCAAACGGATTCTACCTCGCGAGCCGCCCACGCTTCACCTTTGACCCGCTGATGCACGCAGGGGCTTACTACGTTGAAGAACCGTCGTCGATGTTCGTGGAGTGCGCTCTAAACCACGTGCTGAAAAACAAGGAAATAAACCGCGCCCTTGATCTTTGCGCCGCCCCTGGCGGAAAAAGCATCATGCTGCGCAGCGCAATGCCGAATGGGCTTCTCGTTGCCAACGAACCGCTGCCCAAACGTGCGGCAGTGCTGGCAGAAAACCTGGCCAAGTGGGGAAATCCCGACATAGTGGTTACGTCAAATTTTCCCGAGGGCTTCGGGGGGCTTGAGGGCTTCTTCGACCTCATTGCCACAGACGTTCCATGCTCGGGCGAGGGAATGTTCCGCAAGGACGAGGCAGCGCGTTCGGAATGGAGCTTGAAAAATGTGGAAAACTGCGTGGAGAGGCAGCGCGGCATACTGCGCAGCATCTGGCCCGCGCTGCGCAAGGGAGGCTACCTTATATACAGCACCTGCACCTTTAACCGCCACGAGGACGAGGATAACGTATTTTTCATCGCCCAAGAACTTGGCGCGGAAATAATAGGACTTGCCACAGACGACAACTGGCGCATTTGCGGCGACACCACAGGGCGTAATTTACCGGTGTATCACTTTTTCCCCCACAAAGCACGCGGCGAAGGCTTTTTCCTCGCGCTGCTGAAAAAGACCGCCGACACACCGTCCGCTGAAAGACACACTGCAAAAAAGACAACACAAACAGCGCGGACTGGGGAATACATGGAATGGATTAGCAACCACGAAGATTTCCACTTCTACAACACCAAGGACGGAATAACAGCCCTGCGCAAAAAGTTTGCAGACGACTACGCCGCCATATCGCAAAAGTTGAACGTTATAAGCGCGGGCGTACAGGTTTGTACAGAAAAACCAGCAAAAACATCAGCATCCGCACGGAAATCCCAAAAGCAATACATCCCCGCCCCTGCGCTTGCATTCAGCGCGTGCCTTGACGGAGGGGCGTTCCCCGACGTAAGCCTTGAATATGCCGATGCAATAAAATATCTTCGCGGCGAAAGCCTTGCGCTGCAAATTTCCGCACCACGCGGCTGGGTTACGGTCTCATACCGCAGCCTCCCGCTCGGCTTTGCAAACAATGTAGGTTCGCGCCTCAACAACGCCTACCCCACCGCATGGCGCATACGCAGCACGTACGCCCCTGCCGAAGCCCCCAAACTCATTTTCTGATCTACGGCAAATGGCAGCATTCTACTCGTTCCTGTTCCTGAGCCTGTCCAGCTCCAACTCGAACTTTCGGTGGGCAAAGAAGAAATGTCCGAGAATATAGGCGAAAAAAGAATCTATGTTCGGTATTTCCGGGACAAGCGGAATGCTTATGCAACTGTGTATGTGCATGAGTTTCTTACCGTCGGTCTCTTCCTTGTCGCAGGTGTAGCACAACACAGTCAGCAGATGCCAGTTCATTTCGTTCACGGCGCGGCGATACCTTGAAAGCTCGTCTATGTCGCTCATGTCAACTTCTTCCCACCCATAGTCCCAAATGTGTATGAACATGGAGTCGTCAACCGCGTTTATCGTAAAAAACTCATTTTGGTATTTGAAAACAATGTCATCACTCTTGTCATTATCCACCAAATTGCAGTTAAGGCGTTTCAGCACCTCAAAGCACAAATCACGCGTATGCAAATTCTCCTCTCCGCTGTCAGTAGCCGCTTCCATCCCTTTCTTACTGTCTTTTTTTCTGGAAAGCAATTTATAACCTGCAAATATTATGAGAGCCAATGCCAAAAGCAAGGCCGCCACTATGAGAAACACCTTCATCTTTTGTATTTAATGCTATTTGTTCGCGCTGTTTTCCCTCAACTGTTCGAGCTGTTGCGCAAACTCCTTGTGAGAATACAGTAAAGTTCCTATGTGGTCAATAAAATAGGACTTTATTTCGGGAATTTCCGGCATCAGCAAAAACTTTATGCAACTCGCCACATACATCCTGTTGTTTTCATTAAGCCCATAAACGTAGAACAGGTTTGAAGACAGCTTTTTGCCGTTAAACTCGTTTATCAACTGCCGGCATCTTGACATCTCGTCAATGTCGTCCGCGTCAATGTCGTCCCAATTCCAGTCCCAGATTTTCACGAACAAGGATTCGTTGCTCGTATTTATAAAAAGCGAGAAATTCGCATCAAAGGGAACAACAATTTCATCGTCTTCGTTTATCTCAAAACTGAATTCCGAACGTTTCAGCAGCTCTAAACACAAATCCCTCGTCCCCAGTCTTTCCAGACTTTTGTCATATTTCGGGTTGCATTCGTTTTCCTTTTCCGCCCCGACCGCAACCGGCTTTCCCCCTCTTGCCGAAAAGAAAGCCTCGCACGCATTATATACTGTCGCTATTTTCGCCGCTATTGCCGTGATTATTGTTTTCATAAAGTTTTGTGAGTTCCCTACCACAAAGATACAAGTTATCTGCGTTGTCCCAAAACTTTTCCCTATAATGTTTAAGGTGTTCAATGCTGGAATGCACTGCCGTGGATAATGGCACAGACAGGATCATGCGCAAAAGCTGTTCTACATCATCAGCATCCGTCATACGCATTTTGCCGTTTGCCGCAGACATTTTCAAACCGTGACATTTTGTCACGGTTTCATACTTCTTCTTTTGGACGTTGTTTAAGCTTGCGCAAATATGCCACAAGATTTACATTTCTGTCAAAACCATAAAAACTACGTCGGACGCAGGAAAAACTATGTCTGATGTAGAAAAAATTATGTCTGATATAATTCAAACTACATCAGACCTTTTTTTCACCGTTGCAAACTTCTGAAAAACAAGAAATTATATAGTATCTTTCAAAGTTAGGCAAAACGCAGCAAATCAGCACATTGCATATCTTTCATGCTTTTGCGGTTTGCCCCCAACAAAAGCAGGATGCAGCGCAATGCGGCGGACGGCATTTCTGCCTTGGCGCATCATTTCATGAACACGAAATATACCGCCGCCACGAGGCACACGAATGCCGCAATGTGGTTCCAGTGGAGACTTTGCCCTTGGAAAAGTATGTTTGCCACTACGGCGAACACCACAAGGCTTACACATTCCTGTATCACCTTGAGCTGCACGAGCGAGAACGGACCGCCGTTGCCGTCGAAACCGATGCGGTTGGCGGGCACTTGACAGCAATATTCAAAAAAGGCTATCCCCCATGAAAAAGCTATGACGCCTATCAGCGGCCAACGGCTGCTGACGCCTGTCTGCTGCAACTTGAGGTGTCCGTACCATGCAAGTGTCATGAAAATATTGCTCAACAGCAGGAGTAATAATGTGTAAATTCCGTTCATGATGCCGTATTTTCGTTTTATCACAAAAATCAGGGTCCCGGCGTTGCGGAACCCTGACCGTTTGTATGTTTGTCTGTAACTTTCTTTTTGTGTCAGTTGTTGAAATAGGGTGCGTCCGATGTCTGGGATGCCACTCCGCCCTCCATATATGGCCAGCCGTTGTCCCATTTCACCTGATCGAGGAACACGCAGCGTCCCTTGTCGGCCTCCTCTTTGAGGTAGCCGTGGTATATTATCCACGTCTGTCCTTTGTCGTCCTCAACAAATTCGGCGTTGTGTCCCGGACCGGCAACAAAAGAGTCGCCTTTCAGCATGGTTTCAGCCTGGTTGTTGAGCATTGTGCCGCCCGACTTGTTGACATACGGACCGAAGAGGCTCTTCGAACGTCCGTAAACCACGTGATAGGTGCTGCTCGCCCCCTCGCAGCACGAGCCGGCGGAGCCGAACAGGTAGTAGTAGCCGTCCTTCTTGTATATGTAGGATGCCTCTATGAGTCCCCCGGCAATCTGCCGCTTTGTAGCCCCGGGCATAACGCGCAACCCGTCGTCGGTGAGCTGCACGATGTATATTCCGCGAAACGAACCCCAAACAAGGTACTTCTTGCCGTTGTCCTCAATGTAGAACTGGTCGATGGAGTTGTCCACACCAATTGTCTCGCTTGTGAACATTGCGCCACGGTCAACAAACGGACCTTCGGGACGTTCGGATGTTGCCACGCCAACGCCGCTCTTGTTTTCCACGCCCCACACGCCGATTGCGTAGTAGAGCACGTATTGTCCGTTGATGTAGTTTATGTCCGGAGCCCACATCATGGCGTTCACGGTGTTGCCGCTGCTGTTTTTGTAGCCCACGTATGGGGTTACGGTTCGCGGGCGCGTGGCTTCGGAGAATGCCGTGCCTACAAACGTCCAGTCAATGAGGTTGCGCGAACGGTAGATAGGCATATTGCGCGTGTCCTCTGTGCCGTAGAGATAGAAATATCCGTCATCCGCCTTTATTATGGTCGGGTCGGGAATTGACTGCTTGATTATCGGGTTGGTGAATGTCAGTCTCCTGGCGTTGTTCTCGGCTGACGATGTGAGCGTCCCGACAAATGCCATTACGACTGCAAAAAATATCTTTCTCATGTTCCTTTGGATTGGAGTAGTGTTCTGATTTTACTTTTTCTTCGACTTTTTGAAATACGGCGCGGGGGCGTTCTTTGCCGGCACTCCGCCGTCAACATACGGCCAGCCGCCTTTCCATTTCACCTGCGACATGAACACCATGCGCCCCTTTTTCGGTTCTTGCTTCAGGTAGCCGTGGTATATAATCCATGTCTGCTTTTTGTCGTCCTCAACAAACTCGGCGTTGTGTCCCGGACCAGCCACGAAGTCGTTGCCCTTTATGAGTGTGTCGTACTTGCCGTCGAGAATGCGCTCGCCGCTTTTTGTGAGATACGGACCGAACAGGCTCTTGGAACGCCCGTACATCACGTGATATGTACTCTTGGCCCCCTCGCAACAAGTTCCCACCGAGCCGAAATAGTAGTAATATCCCTTGCGCTTTATTATGTACGAACCTTCCGACTGGTTGCCACAGATTTTCTGCTTCTGCGCCCCGGGCATAATGTTAAGTCCGTCGTCGGTGAGCTGTATGATGTATATTCCGTGGAACGAACCCCAAACAAGATACTTCTTGCCGTTGTCCTCAATGTAGAACTGGTCGATGGAGTTCTGCACGCCAATCTCACGCGAGTCGATAAGTTTGCCGTGGTCTGTAAAAGGACCTTCGGGGCTTGGGGCAGTGGCCACGCCGACCCCACTGTCCCATTCTTCGCCCCAAAGGCCTATTGTGTAGTAAAGCACATATTGTCCGTTTATGTAATTAATGTCTGGCGCCCACATCTTGCCTTTCTTTGCAAACGGCTTCACGGTGCGCGGACGTGTGGCGTCGGTGAACGCAGTGCCTATGAAAGTCCAGTCTGTGAGGTTTTGCGAGCGGTATATGGGCATATTGTACGTGTCTTCCGTGCCGTAGAGGTAGAAATATCCGTCAGCGGCCTTTATTACTGTGGGGTCGGGCACGGATTTCGGTATTATGGGGTTGCTGAATGTGGCTTTGCCACCCCCATTATCGGCAAACGCGGCGGATATGGCGAACATGGGAAGAAGAACGCCTGTCAGCATTTTTTTCATGTTCATTGCCCTCATCTTACTATCACCTTTTTGCCGTTGTGGATGTATATTCCGCCTTTCTTGGGTTCGATGACCTTTATGCCGTCCACGGTGTAGTATGCGCCGTCCTCGTCATCGCGCCTGTTTATCACCGGGGTGTTTATTCCCGTGGCGGTCTTGTCATACTCCTTTATGTTCTTCGCCTCTTTCCAGCCGGTGCGGAACTTGTAGTATGTGCCTTGCGGGATGAAAAGAGTGTCGCAGAAGGTGAAGAACCCGCTCTTGATTGTCGGCGCACTGTTCCATTCCACAAAGAACTGGCTTATCGAGTCGCCCTTGAAAACACAGGTGCCGAGCTTTGCCACCTTTTCGGGCATATATACGTATGTAAAGTTCCCACAGTCGGCAAAGGCGTAGTCGCCGATAGTGGTTACGTTGTAAATTCTCAGGGAGTCGAAACATTTTGTGCCTTGGAAAGCTGAGTCGGCGATACTTGTTACACTCTTTGCAAGGGTGAAATCAGTGAGGCTCGTGCATCCGGCGAAAGCCTTGAAAGGAATTTCCGTGATTTGCTTCGACAGTTTCGCGCTTGTGAGACTCTTGCAATACGCAAAAGCCTGCTCGCCGAGATACTTCACAGAGTCGCTCATTGTTATCTGCTTCAGGGCGTGCGCGTCCTTGAATGCGTGGTCGCCTATGCTGTCAACATTCGCGGGGATGTTGATTTCGGTCATCTTCTGACAGGCGGAAAAAGCGTCGTGCCCTATATGCCCCACGTTTTCGGGGAGCGAAACCTTGCCAAGTGTGGTGCAGCCCATGAAGCCACAGGCATCAATTTTCGCAACTGAGTCGCCGAAAGCGAAAGTTGTGAGCTTGGGGCAGTCGTAGAACGATGCCACGCCTATTTTCTTTATGTAGTTCTTTACCGAGTCGGGCATTGTTACCCTTGTGAGCGACGTGCAGTGGTCGAACATACCGTCCGGGATTTCGGGGAGCTTGCAGCGGAATGCCACGGCGGTTATCCCGGTGCAGCGCATATAGGCGTTTTTCCCTATGGACTGCACACTGCCGGGTATGTTTGCCGTTTTCAGTCCCGTGCATCCGGCAAAAGCCCATGCGCCAAGATTTTTGAGCGTGGAGGGAAGCGTGATTGAGCCGAGGGTCTCGCACCCCTCAAAAGCGGCATCGCCAATTTCCTCAACTTTCGACATAGAGAAAGCCACCGTGTTGATTTTCTTGCATCCCTGAAACGCCCCGTTGCCGATGCGGATAATCGTTGTCGGCACGGAGACAGTTGTTATTCCGTCGCAAAAGGAGAATGCGTAGTCGCCAACTGCGGTAACGCTGTAGGTTTCCCCATCATAGGATATGGAGCCGGGGATTGACAGTCTGCCGGTGGCGTATGCCGTGGTTTCCTCGGTGGGTGCAAGTTCGGCGGTCTTGCTTTCAGCATCCAGATAGTAATAGAAGTTGCCCACCTTCACCTTGTCGTCAGCCTGTGCGGAGAACACCATAGTCATTGCCGCAGCAAATGCGAGCAAGAGGCTTTTCCCGCGCCCAGACACATTGGGTAAGTTCTTTTTCATGTTATTTGTTTTTTGATTATGTTCCTTTTTCAATTCCCCCACTGCTCCAGCGCGGCAAGGGCTTCCCTTAGTTCGTCGTGAGTTTGCGGCGTTGCCGGCACGAGCGGCAGACGCAGGACATCGTTAACCCTGCCCTCAATCGACAGCAACGCCTTTATGCCCGACGGATTGCCGTTCACCGACATCAGCTTGTACATAGTGTTCAACCTGCGGTGTATCTCCCTTGCCTCGGCTTCCTTTCCGCCGAGCTGCAGGTGCACCATTTCGGAGAATAGCTTTGTAAGCGAGTTTCCTATGACCGAAATCACGCCAACCGCCCCCAAGCCTATCAACTCGTAGGTTATTGCGTCGTCCCCGCTAAGCAGGTCAAAACTCTCGGGCTTGCCCTGCATTATGTCCTCAATCTGCGTTATGTTTCCCGAAGCCTCCTTTATGGCGATTATGTTGTCGAAATCGCGTGCAAGCCTCAAGGTTGTCTCCGCCGTTATGTTCACCCCGGTGCGCCCGGGAATGTTGTAAAGCACAATGGGAAGTTTGGAAGCCTTTGCAAGAGCGGAAAAATGGCGGTATATGCCCTCCTGCGAGGGTTTGTTGTACGAAGGCGCAGCCGACAGTATGCCGTCGAAACCGCCGAGGTCAGCATTCCTCACGGTTTCCACGAGGCGTGCGGTGCAGTTGTCGCTAATTCCTATCAGCAGGGGTATTCTGCGGTTCACTTTCCTCACAACTGCGGCTTTAATCATTTCGGCTTCTTCGGGCGATATGCACGGCACTTCGCTCGTGCTGCCCAAGGCGCAGATAAAGTCCGCGCCATCGTTAATCTGCCGTTCCACAAGGTTTTCCAGTGTGGGGAAATCAATCGTGCCGTCCATGTTGAAAGGCGTTACCAACGCCACACCCAAACCGCGAAAAGGGTTTTTGTTCATCTTATGCTCTGTATTATATAGTCTTCCGCACGCAAATTTACTAATAATTACGTGAGTGCGGGATAAGAGACTTCCAAAATTTGGACAGCATTGCCCAGTTTTGCCATATTGCCACGATGGTTTGTTTTGTTCATGCAATACTGTTCATGCGGCACGTACAGGACATATACAACATACCACCACGGCGGCGTTATTTGCTGATTATTCGCATATTGCATATTTGTAGGGGCGTATGGCATACGCCCTAAATTGTGCCGATTTGCAATGTATTCGCGATGGTTTGCGATGCGGTTTATGCGGAGACGTACAGGGCGTATGCAATACGCCCCTACATATATACCGTTG
>CAVCON010000069.1:11504-12060 GCA_963603805.1 Oscillospiraceae bacterium | reverse complement strand
ACATAATTTTTCCTACATAGGACATAGGAAAAACTACGTCCTATATAGAAAAAACTACATCAGACATATTTTTTTCTACGTCCGATGTAGTTTTTGCGCTTTCAGCATATAGTTTTCCGAACAGGTGGAAGGGGAGTTGTGTTATGCGCGTTCCCTTTGCTTTCTCATCCTATAGAGGCTGTTTTTTGTAATCTCCGCAGAATTTCAAATGGAATGCCCTTTATGCTTGCAAGTTCCTTATACGAATGTCGCGGAAACTGCCGTTAAAGCAGTGGTAAAAATGTACTTTTTTATGTATGGCTTTTGCTGTTTATTTCTTTCGGTATGACTTTTTTACGAACAATGCGGAGTTGAGATAGTCCGCGCTTTCCTTTGCCTCCTGCATCACAGGGTGGCTGTAGCGTTCGATTTCAACCACAGGGTATTCCAGACCGGCGGTTGCCGCATTGTTGAAAATCACGTCGAAGCCCATTGAGCAGCTTCCGCCAAGCTCGTTCTCGTCCTTTACGTGGAACAGCTTGAAGCGGCCGGGATATTTCTTGAAGTACTCTACGGG
>CAVCON010000069.1:0-11466 GCA_963603805.1 Oscillospiraceae bacterium | reverse complement strand
GGTCTATTTGGAAGAACACGTATATCGGGTTGGTGTTTTCGAGCATATAGTCGTATGCCATCTTTCCTTCAACGTTTACAAACTCGTGCTTGTGGTTGTGGTAGCCGAACTTGATGCCCAGTGCAGCGCACTTTTTGCCGACAGCGTTGTAGTAGTCGCAGTAAACCTTGAGTTGTTTCAAAGTGGCGGGGATGTTCATCCACGGCATTACAATATATGAAACTCCTGCTCTCTTTTGGTCGGCGATGGTCTTGTCCCACCATGCGAGCGACTGCGAGTAGTCGCCAGAATTCAGCTCCTCGTCAGAAAGCGGTTTGCCTATGTGGGCGGAGAGCGACTCCATACCTGCCTCTTCAACGGCACGTTTGTAAACCTCGGGCGTGAAACCGTAGATTGTGCCTTTGCCTTGGTCATAGCTTGCCGCTTCAACGGCGGTGTAGCCCATGCCCGACAGTTCGTTGAGAAGTTTTTTGAAATCAGCCATGTCGCCTTCGTGTACAAGCTCGCGTATGGAGTATAGCTGCAAGGCGAACTGCTTTTTGTGCTTTGCCTTTTGTGTGTCTGCCTGCATCTGCAAGGGCAATATGAGCAGTGCGGCAAGCAGCGCGGGGAATATTCTTTTTATCATTTTTCTTTGGGTTTATGTATTAAAAAAATGCCGCCGCCGGCGATTATACCGTGCGGCAGCATTTTAGAATGTTACAGCTATGGACTTACTTGAGTACCTTAACCTTTATGTTGCGATACCAAACATCGTCTCCGTGGTCCTGGAATGCGATATAGCCTTCGTGGTTGTCGCCGCCCATGTTGAGGAGCAGTTTGTATGCAATGGGGAAGTCGCCGTCAGCCTTGAACTTGCTGTTGTCGAGCATCTCTTTCCATTTCGGTGTCCAAAGGTGGTATTCCAGAACATTTGCGCCGTTCTGACCGTGAACCACGGTTCCTTCGTAAACCATAATCTTACCCGTGTTCCATTCGCCGTAGGGTTTTGCATTCTGCGGTTTTGCGGGAATCATGTCGTAGAGAGAAGCGGACTGGCGGTTGCCGTCAACTCCGAGCTGTGCGTCGGGGTGGTTGCCGTTGTCGAGAATCTGGTATTCAGAAGCCGACTGCCAAATGGGGATGAACTCATCCTTGCCATTGTTGTTTACAGTAACTTCCTGTGCAAGGTAGAACACGCCCGAATTAGAGCCTTTTGCAACTTTGTATTCGAATGTAAGCTCGAAGTTCTTGAACTTGTGTGCAAAGAGGATGTCGCCGCCGTTAACGCCGCCGCCTTCGCCGTTGCCGGAACCTTTGAGGTGGATTGCGCCTTCGTCAACATTCCAGTCGGAACCTGCTGCGTCCTTGCCGTAGCAACGCCAGCCGTCGAGTGTCTTGCCGTCGAAGATGGTTATATAGCCGTCTTTGTCAACAGGCAGCTTGCTGATGTCAACCTGTGGCTTTTCAACAACTTTGTAGTCAAGGGCAGCATCGCTCACAGCACTGTCTTTTTGTGCCGTGCAAACGCAGCTGGAGCTGCCGCAGTTGCAGTTGCAATCGCATTTCTTGTTACCGCAGGAAGCAAGCATCAGGGCGCAAGCCGCTACGGCTAATAATGATTGTTTCATATTGGTTTTTTGTTAAGTTGTTATTACTTGAGGATCTTAACCTTGATATTCTTGAACCAAACATCGTCGCCGTGATCCTGGAGACCGATGTAGCCTTCGTGGTTGTCGCCACCGGCGTTGTTGAAGCCTTCGAATGCTGCGGGCCATGCCTTCTCGCCGAATTTGCTGGTCTGGAGCAGGGCAGTCCATTCAGGAGTCCAAAGTTTGTACTCAACAACTTTCACTCCGTTCTGGTAGTGCGTTACATTGCCGTTGTAAACGCGGATTACCGTGTTGTTCCATTCGCCGTAAGGCTTCTGGTTCTGCGGCTTTGCGGGGATAAGGTCATAGAGCGAGCTTGACTGGCGGTTGCCGTCCTTGCCGAGTTTTGCATCGGGGTGGTTGGCGTTGTCAAGCACTTGGCTTTCCAAACCCGACACAACGATTGATTCAACATCGCCGTTTTTGTTTGTAAGCTCCTGTGCAAGGTAGAAAATTCCGGAGTTGCAAGCCTTGCCAACTTTCCAGTCGATGGAAAGTTCGAAGTTCTTGAACTTGTGGGCGAAGATGATGTCGCCGCCCTCTTTGTTCTTGCGCTTCTCTTCGGGAGCCTGGTTGCCGATGAAGTGGATTGCACCGTCTTCAATCACCCAGCGCGAGGGGACATAGCTCTTGGCATATCCTCTCCAGCCGTTCATGTTTGTGCCGTCGAAGATGCTGATGTAACCTTTCTTGTCAACGGGGAAGTTGAACTTGTCCCATTTTTCAGGACCCTGGAAGCCTTGTGAGCAATACAGGGTAACAGTGCCTTTGGGAGCGTCTGCGCAGCACGCAGCCTTTTTCTTGGGGCAAGCGGCGTTGACGCTTACTGCCAGCGAGAGACACAATACGCTATAAATTATTTTTTTCATTGTTGTTCTGTTTTTGTGTTTGATTAGAGAGTGGGAAGTTCGGGCAATGTCCAGCCTTCGCGGTAAACCGGCTTGATGAGACGTGCCGCATACTCGTTTGCGTCGATAGGCTCGCTGTATTTGCGGTCGAATGTCGGGTGTCCGTCGTGGATGTGGAAATTGTCCTCGATTATGCTGCGTATCTTTGCGTTTGCGGGAATGTTGGTGAACTTCATGTTCTTGCCGTCCCACTTGAGCCACTGGTGCAGTTCTTGCAGACGAACGGCTGCGCAGCCCATAACGATCATTTCGTTCAGAGGTCCAGCCTCGCTGAAGTCCGAAGCTGACGGAACGCGGTTTTCCGGGCTTTCCTTGCAAGCGCGAATCCAGTCTTGCTGGTGGTGGTCATCCTTAACGATGCGCTGCATTTCGGGAACTTTCGGGTCGCGGCCTGAAACGAGGAACGGATTGTTGCCGTATGTGCCGACAACCAAAGTATCCTTCGTACCGTAGTAAACGGTAACGCCGTTTTCGTCAAATGTCTTGCCTTCGGGCATATCGAACGGAAGTTCGGGCACGATGCCGCCGTCATACCAGTTAAGCACAACAGGCGGACAAGCCATCTTCTTCATGTTGTCGCGAGCGGGGAAGTGGTATGTAATCTTCTCGGCAGACGGGCAGGAGTCGGTCATAAGCATTGTTGAGCTTCCGATTACCTCGTCGGGATAGCCAAGGTTCAAGCCCTTTGACGCAACCTGAAGGATGTGGTTTGCCATGTCGCCGAGCGCGCCGCTTCCGAAATCCCACCAGCCACGGAAGTTCCACGGCGTGTAAATGGAGTTGTAGTCGCGATATTTTGCCGGGCCGATGAAGCTGTCCCAGTCAAGAGTGTCGGGAATTGCCATTTTCTCTTTGGGAGTGGGGATGCCTTGCGGCCAAATGGGGCGGTTTGTAAAGGAGTCGATGCGCGTAACCTCGCCAACTTCGCCGTTCCAAAGCCAGTTGATAGCCTTGCGGGTGCCGGCCATTGAAGCTCCCTGGTTACCCATCTGGGTTGCAACCTTATATTTCTTTGCAAGCATTGTGAGCAAGCGGGACTCGTAAACATAGAGAGTCATAGGCTTCTCAACATATACGTGCTTGCCCGACATTATTGCGTTTGCGGCGATGATTGCGTGAGTGTGGTCGGCGGTAGCCACCATTACGGCGTCTGCGCTTTTCAGCATCTCATCGTACATCTTGCGCCAGTCTTTGTAGCGCTTAGCCTTGGGGTATTTGTCGAAGATATGCTTTGCATACTTCCAGTCAACGTCGCAAAGTCCGATGATGTTCTCGGTCTCCATTCCTGCCAAGTCGCTTGCGCCGCGACCGCCGACACCAACGCCGAGGATGTTAAGCTTGTCGCTTGGAGACTTGTGTCCGTAGGTTTTGCCAAGAACAGTGCTTGGCACGATGCTCGGCGCGATAATCATACCGGCCATAGCTGCGCTTCCCTTTTTCAGAAAGTCGCGTCTTGAAATTTTAGCCATAATTTTTAGGTTAGGTATTTAAGTACATTATTAATTATATTGTCGTTTTTAGAATTCCCTGCGGTGCAGGAGACCGTATCCGTCTGTCAGGTTTCTGCGGCGTTCGCGTATTTCATCGAGCGTCTTAAGGTCGCCTATGGCGGGAAGGTCGTGTTCCTTGCTGTCCTCAAAGAATTTCCAGGCGTATTCGGATGCTATGGCGGAGTCGCGAAGCGTTGGCAGTTGCGGGTCGAGCTTGCCGTCGTTTATGCTTTTGGCGAAACGGTTGCACATAGTGTCGATGTTCTTCCCCCCGAAAGGCTGGCGGGTGAGGGTGGTGTTGTTTACTCCGTGCAAGTCCACTATAGCAGTCTTGAAGTCGTGGGTCATGCGCACAATCCCCTTCGTTCCTATCAGATCAACGTATGAAAGGTGCGTCTGGTCTTTTGAAAGTTGGCCGTACACAAACCCTTGCGTTATGTCGAATGCTATTCCGTTTTCAAAAGTCCCGTGGCACTGAACCCACCAAGGGTCTTTGTAGTTCCACATCCTCATTCCTTGTGAATGCCATGTTTTGAATTCCGCCCCGGCATACCAGCGTGCAATGTCAACGTAGTGCATTCCGCAGTCGTGAAAAGCCGGACCTTCGTATTCGTGTCCCTCTCCCGGGGCAAGCCCCGGTGTCATGTGGCAAACACGGATAATGGCAAGCTCGCCGAGTTCCCCGTCGTTTATGTACTGCTTCATCAGGCTGTGATACCATGAATGGCGGAGGTAAAGGTTCACGGTGGCAAGCACCCCCGAGTTTTCCACGGCTTTCACTGACTCCCATTCCCTTTCGAGAGTGTCGCCTATCGGTTTTTCCGAAACAATGTGTTTGCCGTATTTCACGGCTTTCAGTATTTGTTCGTGGCGGAAATTTGCGAGAGTGCAAAGTGCCACGGCATCAACGTCTTTGTCTTCAAAAATATCTTGTTCGTTGGCCACAATCCTTGAATTGGGCGACAGCTTTTTTGCATAGTTGCGGGCGTTTTCGTCCACATCGCAAATATAAGCCACTTCCCAATCGGGACACGCCTGCAAATAGTGCAGGTATTTCGCCCCCATGCGTCCAAAACCTATCAAGCCTATTTTCTTTTTTGAACTCATATCTGTCGTCAGTATCTATTCTTCTTGTCTTTCAAAAATCTCTTAAAATTCAAGTGTAAAAGTACATATTTCTTTTGTTGCAAAGTGCATAACTCCGATGTTTTTGATGTTTTTTTGCGCTTTGGTAACATAAATATTGTCAATCTTCGTTTTTTGGCGTGGGTTTCACCAGAATTGCGCTGAATTCCCACAGTATGTATATTGGCAGGAACACTGCCATAAGCGTGAACGGGTCGGACGACGGCGTTATCACCGCTGCCACTATAAGCAGCACCACGATTGCGTGCCGGCGGTATTGCTTGAAGAACGAGCGGTTGAGCAGCCCTATTTTCGACAGCAGTGCCGACACAAGGGGCAGTTCGAAGATAATCCCCATCATGAACACGAGCATCAGGAAGTTGCTCATGTAAGAGTCGAGTGAGAGCTGGTTGGTTATCTCCGGGCTTATCTGATATGTATATAGAAAACGCAGCGTCAGCGGGAACACAAGGGCGTAGCCCACGAAGCAGCCCACGAAGAACATCACTGTGCCGAAGATGAACGCCTTTTCCGTGCGCCGCCTCTCGTTTTTGTAGAGCGCGGGGCACACAAACCTCCATATCTCAAAAACAATGTAGGGGAACGCCACAAGCAGCGCAAACCAGAACGAAAGCGACACTTGCAGGAAGAACTGCGACGGCAGCTTTATGTTTATTATGTTCACGTTGAACGGCGCGACAAACTCGTCGGGAGTGAACGGCACGTATGAACTCAGCTTTGCAAGAAACTTGTAAAGGAAGAAGTCGTTGCGGCACGGAGCCATAATCACGTGCTGGAACAGCCAGGGAATGAAGGCGAAGCCTCCGACCACCAGTATGCCTATCGCTATGAACGACCTTACGAGCATCCACCTCAACGCCTCAAGGTGATCCCAAAAGGTCATTTCGGGAAGGTTGCTGCTTTCGTCCACGTTTTGTCTTGCTTCCGGGTTTTCGTTTGCGGTCGGTGTCATTTTTTGTCGGTCGTGTCGTTCTGGTCTATGTCCTTCTTTATCTCGTCTTCAATTCCGTTCATTCCTTTTTTGAAGTCGCGAATTCCTTTTCCCACTCCGTGCATCAGCTCGGGCAGCTTCTTGCCGCCGAACAGGAACAGCACTACAATGGCGATTATCACGATTTCGGGCATTCCTAAATTCATAACAGTAGTAGTTTTTGTTTTTGGCGGATGCACGGCGGGGAATGTCCCGGCTTCCGTGCCTTGCGCCTTTATTGTGCGGATTTATAACCAATGCGCCCCACCGTGTTAAGGGTGAAGCGCATGGTATGTTTTGTGAAAAGGGTGATTACTTGTTGTAGAGCAGCCAAGCGTCGGAGTAGGAGTTGCGGAGCTTGTTGCGCGACGACACTGCCGAGTTGAGGTCGTCGAAAGTGGTTGCAATCACACGGTAGAACTTGCGCTGCGGGTTGAGTGCAATCTGCGCCTCGTAGCCCTGGTTCTTGAGCTTCTGCTGCAATCCCTGTGCGTTAGCCTTGAGCGAGAAGCTGCCGCATACAACGCTGTATGTCTTCAGTCCGCTGCCGTCCACGAGCTGCACGCTTTCGCTTCTCACGTTTGCGTCAGAGTGAGACGGGGTGGTGGGCGTGGTGGTTACGGTTGTGGCGGGTTGTGTCGGCTGCACAGCCACAGTGGTCTGCTGGGGCTGCTGCTGTTCCACGGTCTGCTGTTGTTTTGCCTTTTCGTATGCCTTCTTGTAGGCGGATTCCTGCGATTTGCATGAAGTGAAAGCTATGGCTGTAAACAAACTCAAAGCTATGGCTACATACTTTTTCATGATTGTTTGATGCTTGATTTTGTAAGTTAATTTTGTTTCGTTCTCTGTTGTTTTGTGTCAAAGCCTTGCGGCGTCAACTTGATGCTACAAAGTTACGATTTTCATTTTGAATACAGCCGTTTTGGCAATAAAGAATATTAAAAGAGGGAAATGTAGTTGAATTTCCAATAAAGTGGGCTTCCCCTTGCGTTGCATTCGCGGAAAATGGCTAATTTTGAAACGAGTTACAAACTAATAAATTCATAAGTCATGAAAGGTTTAAGCATTTTGGCAGCTTTTTTGGGTGGCGCCGCAGTGGGTGCCGCGTGTGGAATACTTTTCGCCCCCGAAAAGGGAGAGGACACGCGTGAGCGAATCATCGAGGCCTTGCAGAGGAGGGGAATACGCCTTGACCGCAAGCAGATGAACGACCTCGTGGACGACATTGCAGACGAACTGAAGGCGGCTGACAATTGAGCGTGCAAATAAAAAGTTTGGAGGATGTTTTCCAGCAACCATAACATAAAGACCCTCGAGGAGCTTGTAGCCGAGATAAAGCGGTATTTCGAGCTTCAGAAGAGGTATGTGAGGCTGGAATTTGTCTCTAAACTCGTGGTGTTGCTTTCCGCACTGATATTGGGCATGATAATGTTCCTTGTCGGTGCGGTGGCTTTTATATTGATTGCCTTTTGCATGGCCTCGTTGGTGGGCGACCTCACGGGAAGCCTCACGCTCGGCTATGCGTCGGTGGCGTTGTTTTTCGTTGTACTTGCGGGCGTGGTTTACGCCAACCGCAACAAGTGGATTACCGCGCCGCTTGTCAATTTTCTCGGCAACCTGTTTTTAAGCGGCGATGATGACAAATAAAACACCAAGGTTCACTCTCGACGGCATCCTCGCCCGGCGCGATGATGTCCTTGCCGATGTACGCAATAGCGGGCGGCGCATGAGGATGCTCGCCCAAAGCCTGTTCGAGCCTCCCAAGGCAACGGGACGTTTTGGCGGACTTATGAACAACTTCGACAGGGTAATGGCGGTTTACGACGGCGTGATGCTCGGAATGAAGATTATAGGACGTGTAAGGAGGCTGGTTCGCAAAAGATGAGACAACTGTTTTTAATGTTGCCACTGCTGCTTTTGGCGGTTTCGTCGTGCCGTCAGGCTTCTTTCGATGACCAATGTCTGCAACAGGCAATGGAATACACCGAAAAGCAGTGTCCCCGAAAAATGTCAGAAGGAGTTGTGCTCGACTCAATGACGTATTCCAAGGCATTGCGCTGCCTTTCATACCACTATACCCTAAGCGGCGAGATAGACGATGCCAAGCTCGTGCAGGGCAATATCGATATGTTCCGCAGACAGTTACTTTCGATGATAACCAATTCGGTGGAATTGAAACGCGCCAAAGACGAAGGCATCAGTTTCCGCTATGTGTATATTTCGGCATCGTCCCACAAACAGCTTGTAAGCATCACGCTGCGCAAGGAGGATTACGAAAAATAGTACGGCGGCATTCTCTGAATGACGTGTTGTGCTTCGGAACAAAGCCGGAAAGCGAATAACGTTTTGTGCAATCCACGCCGAAAATGCAACATGTTGAAATTAAAGGTTTTGTGTAATTTTGCGATAGTCTTGTAAATGTTTGGTTTTCATGGTGTTGCAAGGTGTAAAAATTATGTCTGATGTAATTTGAATTATATCAGACATAATTTTTTCTACATAGGACATAGTTTTTCCTACATCAAATATAATTTTCGGGATGTTTAGGGAAAGGTGTTCGATTGAGGGTTTGCGCCAATTGTAGGGGCGTATTGCATACGCCCTTTACTCCACCGCATGAACCGTATCGCAAACCACTGCCACAACATTGCAAAGCGGCGCAATTCAGGGCGTATGCCATACGCCCCTACAAGCGGTGCAATTTCCTTATAATTTGTTGTTTATGTGTTTGTGTAGCGTATTGCATACGCCCTGTACTCCACCGCGTGAACCACACCGCAAACCGCCGCCGCGACATTGCAAATCCGCGCATTTCGGGCGTATGCAATACGCCCCTACAAATGGTGCAATTCACAGGATGATTGATTGTTAAGTATTTATATTGGACATCGCATACGCCCTTTGCTCTAACGCGTGAACCGTATCGCAAACCGCCGCCACGACATTACAAATCCGCGCACTTCGGGCGTATGCCATACGCCCCTACAAGCGGTGCAATTTGCTGGTTGAATGTGTCTTGTGAAAAATGATTGGCGGCGTTTATTTTGCGCCTTTGCGGCGGTTGCATTCACGGCAAAGCATCTGGCAATTCTCCTCCACGGTGCGCCCGCCGTCCCGCCATGGGGTGATATGGTCGCCTTCCATGAACTCCATGTCAAGTTCCTTGCCGCAAAGGGCGCATTTGTGCCCCTGCCTCTCCCACGCCGCGAGCTTTATTTTTTCGGGAAAGGTGCGCAAGTCGAGATAATGCTCGTCGCCGGTAAGCACGTATGGGATTATTCCGCTGCTTTTTTGTATTTCGTCATCCTGCATTAGCGTTGATATGCGTTTGCCCAAAGCCGCCGTGTCGAGAGTCTGCTCGTGAAAACGGTCGTAGAAATAAGCCCAATCAATGCCTTTCATTATTTTCCTGAACCTCTTCATGTCGAAATTGGTTATCGCCCAATCCAGCACGTTGTGAAAATAGCTCCACAGGTTGTTTGCGTTTGGATCGTGCTGGTGTTTTGCCATATATCCTACGGCGCTTTGCTTGTGCCCCATGCGCGTTTCGTGGTCAGCCATCCACTCCAGGGCTTTTTTCAGGAAGTCCTGCCTTATTGGCGAGCCGTTCACCAAATCTTTGCCAAGGCGGTACGCGCCGCAGCCGTTTTTCGAGAAATGCCGCTTGGCGTCGCTCACGAACGGTCCGGCGTAAACGGCATTGTTAATCTCTTGCTCGTTAAGCGGCTTTCCCGCTATGTTGATAGTCTTGAACCATTCAAGTTTCTCCGATGCCTCCCCCTCGCACACATATACCGTGAGCTTGTAGTTGAGTATGCGCTTCTGTACGTCTGCGGGCTGGTTGAAGAAATTCCTGAAGTCAACGCTGAACTTGCCCGCCACATACTCGCACAGCGAGAGCGTGCGCTGCTGTCCGTCCATAACTTCGTATGGGCATTCGGCGTCCTCGCTCCTTTTCACCCAATACATCACGTTCAATGGGTAGCCGTTCAGCACGGTGTGTATAACCGCCTCCTGCTCCTTTGCGTTGTAAATGAATTCCCGCTGGTATGGCGGGCGGATGTCGAGCCTGCCGCCATAACCGCGCACGCCATTTTCTTCGTTGTTTGAGTAACTGTCCGTAATCTCGCCAACGGTAACTTCTGTTTGCTTTATTGTCATCATGATATATCAAAGTTTTATTGGTTTAATGAATAGTCGTTTGTATGTTCTTTTACCATTTACAACAGGTTGGGCTTTTGTGCTGTCTTTATGCCATAAGCCACAAGAAAAACCTTTGCCTTCGCTTTCAGAAGCCCCTACAATTTCAAACTGCTTGGGACAATATTTGTCGAGAAAAGTGATTGGCACTCCCATTATGCCGTCGTAGTCGCATGGGATGTCGGCGGTGCGGCTAACTTCTATGGCATCGTAGTTGTCGTATTTGGGGTAGGCTTCCGGGGAGTAGTGGCAAACCAAATCGAGTTCCTCATTCCGCTTGGGGATTTCGAGATTTGTGAACCACATTACGCCCGAAACCCTAATCATTCCCTTGCGGTGGTCGCCGGCTGTGGCTGTGTCCTCGTAGGGCGACATGAAATGCGCCGCCGCTCCCTTGAAGCCGTAGCCAAGCCACAACAGGTTGTTTTTTATGTATGGGAAAATCTCCTTGTAGGTGATTGCGTTTTGGTTGCCGACGATTATGAACTTCTTGTTGTATTTCATAAGTTGCGCCATATATTCGCGGAAAAGCGAGAACGGCGGGTTTGTAACCACTATGTCGGCTTCTTTCAAAAGTTTAATGCATTCCTCGCTGCGGAAGTCCCCCGTTTTCAGGGTTGAAAGCACATTCCTGTCGTTTTGCAGGAGGTAGCGCACGTCCGAAAGGTCGATTGCCCCGTCGCCGTTGAGGTCTTTCACCTCCGTAATCTCCACCTTGTATGCGATTTTCTTAGGCTCGCTGTTAAATTCCTCGAAATGTATAAGCAGTTCGTTGCCCTGCACGGGCGAACCGTTGTAGCAGGTGCAGATTAGCTTTTTCAGACCGAGCTGGTTGAAGTGGAGCGCGAAGTACTTGAAGAAATTGCTTTCGTAAGGGTCGTCGCAGTTGCACAGAATGGTTTTGCCGCGAAAGTGCTGCCAGTAGTGTTGCAACTCGCGCTCAATGTCGGGGAGCTGTGTGTAGAACTCGTCCTTTTTTGCCGTTCTTGCGGCACTCAAGTTTTTGTTTGCCATAAGCAGATTGACAGTTGTTTTAGGGCATACCGACTATCAATCCGCCAAGACGCAAAAAAGGCGTGATGCCTCTTATCGCGTTTAGCACGGGGCGGCCTCGGAATGGA
>CAVCON010000068.1:0-12114 GCA_963603805.1 Oscillospiraceae bacterium | reverse complement strand
ATCGGATGTAGGAAAAACTATGTCCTATGTAGAAAAAATTATGTCTGATATAATTTAAATTACATCAGACCTTTTTTCGCCGCTTTCAAGTTCTTGAAAAACAATCCGTTACAAAAGGATTTTCTTGTATGGCTATTATTCTGTAATTCAACGCCTTACGTTTTTCGGGCTATATTGTCTGCTTTTTTCGGCGGCAAGCCGTCTGTGCGGTGTTCCTTCAGGCGTTTCGAGAGTGCTTCGCTGAGGTTGTCCTTGGGCTTGAGGTTCAGTTTTGCGCGTATGTGCGTGCGCTGGCTTGTGATGTTGCTCTGCGTCTTGCCGAGTATGGCGCAGATTTCCGACTGCTTCTTGCCTTGCAGTATCAGTCTGCATATTTCCGTTTCCGATGCGCTAAGTTCCGGGAATGCTCCGGCTATTGCGGCGAGTTGGGTGCTCTTTTTCACGATGTGGGCGTTGACGGCGGCGAAAAGTCTTTCCCTGCTCTGGTCGTCCATTATGTTGAGCAGACGTATGGTCTGCTTTTCCGTGGGCTTTTCCTCCTTGCCCAGTTTCAGCAGTTCCATGGCCTGGCGTTTGTCAAGCCCCAGCAGTCTCATGAGGGTTTTCTCGTCTTCGTGCAGTTCGGTGTTCTCCGTTTGCAGTCCCTTGAAGTCATCGAGCAACTTTACGCCGAGAAAGGATATGAGTACGCAGATTATAGTAAAGAGCGGCAGGAGGTTGCTTATGTCCTTGTTTTCTGAGATTAGGGAACAGGCCAGGTATGTGGCGAATATTATGAAGCTCATCGAGTGTGGGGTGTGCTTGAAGTGGCTGATGAGCGAAAGCATGAGCATGGCCACCGACAGCACCATGTCGCCGAGTATGACCACGCGGTAGTAGTTTTCGTCGGTGTGGAACGCGCTGTAAACCATCGCGGCGGAAAATGTGAACTGGGCGAGGTAAAGTTGTATTTTGAGGGTTGCCGTGAGCGATATGGCGCGCTTCAGGAAAGCGGTGTCCAATACGAGAAGCAGGACAAGCCATACGGTGTTTATCTTCACAAACACAGGTTTGGTGTCAATCAGCAGTCCGAGGACATTGAGCGGCACTATGAGCAGTATGCCCAGCGTGGAGAACATCAGGACCGAAAACCTCTGCCTCTCGATTGCGTTTGTGGCGTATGGCCCCGACACCCTTTCCACCGGGTTGGCGATGTGCTTCCTGAAAAATGCCGGCAGATTGATTCTGCCCTGTTTGCTTGGTTTCATGAACGGTTTTGTTTGGAATTGCAAAAGTAACGCTTTGCCGCCAAAGTGCCCCCCCCGCCGCAGAAAAACAATGGGCGGTTTGGCTGTGGGGCGGGAGAAAATTGGCGTGCCATGCCGTGCGGGTGGACGGAAAGCGTTATATTTGTATAGTGATAACAAAAAACAGACAAGACGATGAAAAAAGAGATAGTAAGCGGGAACGCTCCCGCTGCAATAGGGCCTTACAGCCAGGGAATTGAGGCCAACGGTTTTGTGTATGTGTCGGGACAGCTGCCTATAGACCCGATAAGCGGTGAGTTCCCCGACGGCGGAGTGGCTGCACTCACCCGGCAGTCGCTCGACAATATCAGTGCAATTCTTTATGAGGCAGGACTGACGATGCGCGATGTGGTGAAGACTACGGTGTTTCTGACCGACATGAAGGACTTTGCCGAGATGAACGAGGCGTATGCGTCGTATTTTGAGGATGCCGCCCCGGCGCGTTCGGCTGTTGAGGTGAAGGCTTTGCCCAAGGGGGCGCGGCTGGAAATAGAGGCGGTTGCTGCAAAATGAGAAGGATAGGCGTTTTCTGCTCATCGCGTGGGGACATAAGAAAGGAGTTCCTCGACGCTGGGCGCGAACTTGGCACCGAAATAGGCAGGCGCGGGGCCGAAATGGTTTACGGCGGCTCGAAGTGCGGACTTATGGACGTTACGGCGCAGGCAGTGCGCTCTGCCGGTGGACGCACAGTGGGCGTAATGCCGCAGGTGCTGCTCGACAGGGGGCTTGAGGCGGATGCCGACTTGGTGTTCTACACCGCCAACCTTGACGACCGCAAAGCCACCATGCTGCGCGAGGCCGACGTGTTCGTGGCACTGCCGGGAGGGATAGGCACACTCGACGAAGTGTTCACCGTTGTGGCGGCAAACACCCTCGGCTATCACAACAAGACCACCATATTGTATAATGTGTGCGGATTCTGGCAGCCGCTGATTGAGGCCTTGCAGAAAATCGACGCGGAAAAAATGATGGACAGCCAATGGGGGGAGCGGCTGAAAGTGGCATCGACCTCCGAAGAACTGTATGGCATGATTTTTTGAATATCCGCAACAGAACAGGACAAAAGGCAGGGGCGGCAAAAAAAACAAATATTTTTTTGCAACCCCTGTAACTTTTCCCCAACTCAACCGTCTTTTAAGTAGAGAACGATGAAAAAGCTCAGTTTCCGCGATGATGTGCTGCCGCTGAAGGACAAAATCTTCAGGCTTGCGCTCCGCGTAACGCTCAACAGGGCAGAGGCCGAGGACATCGTTCAAGACGTACTGATGAGAGTGTGGGACAGGCGCGGCGAACTCGCAGAGGTGGCTTCGATAGAGGCTTACAGCCTGACGGTTTGCAGAAACCTGTCGCTCGACCGCCTGCAGCGCAAGGAAAACTCCAATGCCAGCCTTGACGATGCGCCGCCAACCGAAGCCGATGACGACACGCCCGACGAGCGGATGGTGCGCAGCGAGCGGCTCGACAACATAAAAAGGCTCTTCAACAGGCTTCCAATCCCGCAGAGGGCGGCAATGCAGCTGCGCGACGTGGAGGGGAAAAGCTATAAGGAGATATCCCTGATTACAGGCCAGACAGAGGAACAGGTGAAGGTGAACATTTTCCGCGCACGTCAGTACATACGCAAACAAATGGAGAAGATAGAGAATTATGGACTATAGTTATATCGACAAACTGCTGGAACGCTATTGGCAATGCGCCACTTCCCTTGAAGAGGAGGAGATGCTCAGGGCTTTCTTCCGCCAAAAGGAGATACCGCAACGCTTTGAGCAATACCGCAGCCTGTTCAACTATGAGGACCTTGCCGCTTCGGAACGCCTGGGGGCTGATTTCGACGAAAAGATGTTGCGCATGGTGGAACAGCCGGTGGTTCGTGCGCGCCGCATACCGTTTGCCGTGCGTTTCAGGCCTTTCCTCAAGGCTGCCGCCGCTGTTGCCATAGTTCTCACGTTGGGAAACGCCGCCCAGCATTCGTTCAAGAACAGCGAGACAAAGGCTCCCGACTATAATTATGCCACATACAAGGACACTTACGAAGACCCGCAGGTGGCATACGACAAAGTTTCGTCCGCGCTAAAGGATATGTCGAAAGGCTTGCGCCAGCAAATGGAGGCAGATTCGGCATTGCGCGTTGACAAGACAAAGAGCGTTCAATGAAAAGACTGTTGACTTTTTTCGCGGCTACGGTGTTGGCTTTGTGCTCATGGGCACAAAGTGCGCAGGACTTCGCGGCACGTTTCATGGAAAGCCTTTCGGACAACGACGAAGTGAAATGCGTAACGGTAGGTCCGAAAATGCTCAACACGCTTGCAGACATAGCGGACGCGGAAAGCCGCAACGGACTGAAGGAATGGACTGACGGAGTGAAGAGCATAAGGATTGTAACTTCCCAAAGCGATTCCGATGAGTTGCGAAAGGACGCCGTAGCAATGCTGAAGGCAAACCGCAAAAGATACTCGCCCTACCGCACGAAAGACAATGCCGATTACGGCGACTGTCTTTGGGTGAGGAAAGTCAAGGGCAAGACCGTGGAGCTTGTATATGTGGCGCCGCATTCCGAGAAAGGCTTCATGGTGATGGACTTCACAGGCAGGATAAGCGACGGATTTGTCGAAAACATTATGAGGCCCGAGGAAGACTGAAGGCGGAATATTACAGGAAAGAATACGACTGAAATAAATAGTAAAACAACCAACCGCCACGTTGCGAAACGCGGCAATCTTAAAACCAAAACGAAACCGAAAAGTTTCAATTCTCTCAAAAGTAAAACAACCAATATTGATTATTTGCGATACAAGGGGGCTTGAAAAAGCTCCCTTTTTCGTGTCCGCATTTTTGTGCGGACAAAGACAAGGCGGAACGTATGCCGATGCATACGCCCCGCCTGTTTGTTTTGCGCTGTGCCTTTACGCCTTAATTTTGCGCCGCATTATTGACGCGTCAACCGACTTGCCGCCGGCTCCCATGTAGAAAAGCACGGCGATAACGGCAAGGTAAACAAAGGCAAGCTCCCCTGCACCGAATATGTCGCATCCGTGCACGGCTACAAGTGCCACCGCGAGGTTCACAAGCAGCACCGCCGCTGCGGGGCGCGTTAGAAACCCTGCAACAATGGCTATGCTGCCGAGCGTTTCGGCAAGCATTGAAAGGGCGAGCGACATACCGTCGCCTATTCCAAGCGGGTCAGGAAACTGCGGCATCAGCATGGAGAAGTTCACAAGTTTCCCCAAGCCGTGTATGAACATCATCGCGCCAAACACAATGCGCAGCGCAAGCAGGGCGTTTGACGTTTTTGCGTCATTACTTGTGGCGAGCGCGGTTTCAAGAAGTTTTTCCTTGTCAATCATATTATTTCCTGAACTTTTTATGCTTTGCCGTGGTTACTTCCACCAAAAGATCCAGTAGCTTCTTGTCCTGTTCCGGCGTTGTGGTGAGATAACGGTGCTTGCCGTTTGCCGATGGCGTGAAATGGTTGAAGCCTTTGTCGTCAATGCTTATTGTGCCGCGCTCGCTGAGGTTGAAAAGCTCCGGGTGCACAAGCCATATCACCGACATTACGTCAAATTCGCACTGCATATAGTTTGGGTCGGGATTGTTCGTGCTTGTAGCCACGATAAGCGGATGCGGGGTTGCCCACGTAAGTTTTTCCCTCATCAGTTTTACCGGATATCTCACCTTTTCCCCTATTTCAAACGGATTTTGCACAATTTCGCCAGGCCATTCGCTCATCACTTTTTTCATTGCCGGGATGTCGCAGTTCACGTTGTATTCGCTGAACGGATTTTTGCGGTAGCAGCCCATCATGGTTGACAGCATTCTCACTTTTTTTGCCACAAGTTCGCGCCCGGTGAGCGGAGAGAATTTGTCGGGCTTGGAGTCGAGCAGCAGGGCAAGATTTGTGGCGAACCCCACGGAGATTATGGTTACGCTGTTGTCGGGCTGCTTGGCAAGCGTGCGGCGGTAGAACTCCACGGCATCCTCAAATTTCCCCTTCTTTGTCTGTTTGAAGGCGGGTTTGCCCTTGGAGTTGAGGCAAAGAGCCACGGAGTCGGCATAATGATTCCCATCGTTGGGGCGCGATACGGGTGTGGGGCTTTTGGCGACAGGCACTTTGCCGTAGCCATACCAGTTGAGCGAGCCGTCAACGGCGGGGCATACGTTCGCGCCCTCCTTGTGCGTGCCAACGCCAAGAAGTTTGAGTTTCCCCATGTCGTTGTATTTGCAGATGAATTCGAGTGCGAGCGCATCGTCGGCATCGTTTCCGTAGTCGGTTTCGAAGATTACACTCAATGGCTGCGCCTGTGTTGCGCCAGTTGCCGCCAATAGGCACAGGGCGGCGATAAGTAGCTTTTTCATGGATATATTTATTTTACGGATTACAAAGATATTAATTTTTCCGATTGCACGGCGTGGTCTTTTGCCGTATCGTGCCGCAGCCGGGCTTTTCGCGAAACTGCTAATGCCGTCAAAATTGCGTAAGGCGTTGAGTTACAAAAGAATACCCTTATAAAGAACATCTTTTGTAACGTTTTGTTTTTCAAGGGTTTGAAAGTGGCGAAAAAAGGTCTGATGTAATTTGAATTATATCAGACATAATTTTTCCTACGTCCTATGTAGTTTTTCCTATGTCCCATATAGTTTCGGCATACACTGTGGCGCGGGTTGCTGGGGGCGGTTCTTTTTGAACGCCGCTATACATTATTTATAATCCTTGTGGCTTACGGATTGCCCTATTCTTCGTAAATTTGCCGATTAAGCGGTATAATGCCCGCGCATCCCCTTTATGAGGCTGATAAGGAAACTCGACATATTCATTATAAGGAACTTCCTGACACTTTTGGCAGGGGCGTTTTTTGTATGCCTGTTTGTGCTGATGATGCAGTTCACATGGCGATACATAGACGAGCTTATCGGCAAGGGACTTTCATTGGACGTTTTCGCCAAGTTCTTTTGGTACATGGCCCTTTCGCTCGTCCCCCAGGCCATGCCGCTCGCCATTCTGCTTGCATCGCTCATCACCTTCGGCAACATGGGCGAGAGACTGGAGCTGCTGGCAATGAAAACGGTGGGCGTGCCGCTTTTGAGGATTATGCGCCCGCTGATTATTTTGGTGTCGGGGATTTCGTGCGCCTCGTTCTATTTCCAGAACTTCACCGGCCCATACGCCGAACTACAGTTGCGTACGCTGCTCATGAGCATGCACGAGAGTGCGCCCGCGTTGGAGATACCCGAAGGCACATTCTATAACGGCATCCCTAACATCAACATCTACGTGAAGCACAAGCAGAACGAGACGGGAATGCTCTACGATGTCATAATCTACAAAACCGACCAGGGCTTCAACAAGGCGCAGATTGTGCTTTCCGACTCGGCAAAGCTCGAAATAACGTCAGACAAGAAGTTCCTCGTGCTGCAACTGTTCAACGGAGAGCAGTTCGAAAACCTCCAGACCGGCACTTCGAACAAGATGAGGGCGTATGTGCCTTACGACCGAGAGACTTTCAGTTACAAAAAGTTCATAATAGATTTCGACAGCAACTTCAATGTGCTCGACGCAAACGCCATTGGCAACCGCCCTGAGTCGAAGAACATGAAACAGCTCGTGGCTGGCATCGACTCGATGGAGATGCACGCCGACAGCCTTGGCAAGGTGAACTACGACTTCATATCCCGCGAGGGCAGTCTCGGTCCTGTGCCATCGCTCGACTATACCGGTTACTTCCCCATGCGCGGCAATTCGCTGGCGGGCGTTCCCACAGAGCCTATAGGCAGCGCGGCAACCCAGTCGAGCAACCCCGACAGTTTCAGGCTTGCGCGAGAGGCAGAGGAGGCCAAGGCGCAGAGGGAGCGCAATGCTAAGGCGGAAAAGGCAATCAAGGCGTACAGGGCGAGAGAGCCGCAAATCATCGCCGCCGCAAGGAAGATAGACTTCGACAGCCTTGTGGCGTCGCTTCCCGCCGCAACAAGGGCGGACATGGTGGCACGCGGACACGATGTGGCGCAGCAGATTGTAACCGACCTTGAATGGGAGAAATACGAGGTGGCAGACAACGACCTCATGATAAGGAAATACAACATCGCCTGGCACGAGAAGATAATCGTGTCGCTCACGTGCCTGATATTCTTCTTCATCGGTGCGCCGCTCGGTTCGATAATACAGAAAGGGGGACTTGGTGCGCCCACGGTGCTTTCGGTAATGATTTTCATTCTTTACTACATAATAAGCACTTCTGGCATGAAACTTGCCAAGGAAGGTACGTGGGTGATTACTTTCGGAATGTGGATGAGCGTTATGATACTCGCGCCGCTCGGCGCGTTCCTCACCTACAAGGCCAACAACGACTCGGTGGTGTTCAACCCCGAGGCCTACCACAGGCTGCTCCGCCGTGTGCTCGGGCTTCGCAGCCGCCGCCATGTGGCACGCAAGGAGGTTATTGTTTACGACCCTGACTACGCTTCGATTTACGAACGCCTCGGCGTTCTTGCCGAACGTTGCAGGGCGTACAACGAAAGAGAAAAACTTTGGAGAATGCCGAATTATCTCAGCCACTTCTTCTATCCCAAACCCGACCACGAGGTGGAGGAAATAAACGCGGAAATGGAGAGCGTGGTTGAGGAACTGTCGAACACGAAAAGCCTCAAGGTGCTTGACGAGCTTAACCGCTTCCCGGTGATATTCGCCTCCGCCCACGTTTCACCCTTTGCAAACGCATGGCTTAACAGGGTGTCGGGAATTTTGCTCCCGGTGGGGCTTTTCCTGTGGTTCAGAATGTGGAAATTCCGCCTCCGCCTGTTCCGCGACATGAAGCAAATCGTGTCGTCATGCCAGAAGGAGCGGGAATACATAGGCGGAATGATGCCCGAAAGGGAATGTTGAACGAAAACAATATGCAGAAAATATAATGACAGAGAACGAAAACTTCAAAATGGCAACTGTGGAAGAGGCGGTAGCCGATTTCAAGCAGGGGAAATTCGTCATTGTGGTTGACGATCCGGGCAGGGAAAACGAGGGCGACCTCATAACTTCCGCCGAGATGATAACCGAGGAGAAGGTGAACTTCATGCTGAAAAACGGAAGGGGCGTGCTTTGTGCGCCGATAACCATATCGCGGTGCAGGGAGCTTGGTCTGCAGCATCAGGTTGAGGACAACACGAGCCTTCTCGGCACTCCGTTCACCGTAGCGGTTGACAAGCTCGAGGGATGCACCACCGGCGTAAGCACGCACGACCGCGCCGAAACCATAAAAGCCCTTGCCGATCCAAATTCCACTCCCGAAACTTTCGGCAAGCCGGGACACGTATGCCCTCTCTACGCCCAGGACAACGGCGTGTTGCGCCGCGCTGGTCACACAGAGGCTGCCGTTGACCTTACGCGCCTTGCCGGACTGCGCCCTGCCGCAGCCCTTATAGAAATTCTCAATGAGGACGGGACAATGGCGCGTATGCCGCAGCTCGTGGAAAAGGCAAAGGAATGGGGATTGCGCATACTGACGATAAAAGACCTGATAGAATACAGAATGAAGACCGACTCGCTCGTGGAAAAGGGCGACGAGGTTGATATGCCCACCGACTACGGACATTTCCACCTTATACCTTTCCGCCAGAAAAGCAACGGCAAGGAACACGTTGCCCTGATAAAGGGCGAGTGGGAGGCCGACGAGCCGATTCTTGTGCGGGTTCATTCCTCGTGCGCCACAGGCGACATTTTCGGCTCCAAACGCTGCGACTGCGGCGAGCAGCTCCACCGCTCCATGCAAAAGGTTGAGGAGGCCGGCAAAGGCGTTGTGCTCTACCTGAACCAGGAGGGGCGCGGCATAGGCCTTATGGCGAAAATAGCCGCCTATAAGTTGCAGGAGGAGGGATATGACACCGTTGACGCCAACATACACCTTGGCTACGACCCCGACGAGAGGGACTATGGTGTGGGTGCGCAAATTCTCAGGGAACTCGGCGTCCACAAAATGCGGCTTCTGACAAACAACCCCGTGAAGCGCGTGGGGCTGGAGGCGTATGGGCTGGAAATTGTGGAGAACGTGCCAATCGAGATACAGCCCAACGAATATAACGAGCGTTACCTGCGCACAAAAAAGGAGCGCATGGGACACACGCTGCATTTCAACAAGTAACAAACCAAACATTATAACTATGGAAAAAGAAATCAAATTCGGAACCCCGATGCTCGAGGGCGTGCAAAGTGCCTACCGCGTGCTTATGCGCAAGGTATATATGTGGATGGCCCTGGCCCTGGCCGTAACCGGCTTCACGGCATTCTACATCGCGTCCAATCCTGGGATGCTGCAAACCATCTTCATGTCGAAAGGCATATTCCTGTTTCTTATAATCGCGCAGCTTGCGCTTGTACTAATCCTTTCGGCAAGGATAAACAAACTGTCGTTCGCCACGGCGGGCATAATGTTCGCCGCCTATTCGGTGCTTAACGGCGTAACCATGTCGTTCATCTTCATAGCCTACACAATGAACTCCATTGCCGGGGCGTTTTTCGTAACGGCGGGGATGTTTGCCGTAATGTCGTTCGTGGGCTTTGCGCTCAAGAAAGACCTAAGCTCCTTCGGCTCGTTCTTCTTCATGGCACTGGTGGGGCTTATCATCGCATCGGTAGTGAACATATTCTGGGCGAACAGCGTGCTCTACTGGGTAATAACATACGTGGGCGTGCTGCTCTTCGTGGGGCTTACGGCGTATGACACGCAGAAAATAAAGCATATGCTCATGGAATACGGCGACGAGGTGAACGACAATACGCAGAAGCTCGCCCTTTTGGGAAGCCTCTCGCTCTACCTCGACTTCATAAACCTGTTCCTATACATCCTGCGCTTCTTCGGGCGCAACGACAACTGACTTTCACCCATAAGGGAAACAACATAAAAACATAAAGCAATGAACGAACTGTCTGCACGCTTAAACCGCCTTGCCCCGTCAGCCACACTGGTGATGTCGCAGCGGAGCAACGAACTGAAGGCTGCCGGCGTTGACGTGGTGAACCTCAGCGTCGGAGAACCCGACTTCAACACCCCGGAACACATAAAGGAGGCTGCCAAAAAAGCCATAGATGACAACTATTCGCGCTATTCCCCCGTGCCGGGCTATCCCACATTGCGCGAGGCGATAGCAGGGAAACTGAAACGCGAGAACGGCCTTGAATACAAGCCCTCGCAGATAATATGCTCAAACGGCGCAAAACAGAGCGTTTGCAACGTCATAATGTCGCTGGTTGGCGAGGGCGACGAAGTGATAGTGCCCGCGCCATATTGGGTGAGCTACACCCAGATGGTGAAACTCGCCGACGGAGAGCCTGTAACCGTCCCCACAGGGCTTGAGCAGGACTTCAAGATGACCCCCGCGCAGCTTGAGGAGGCTATAACCCCGCAAACACGCGCACTGATACTCTGCTCGCCGAGCAATCCCACAGGTTCAATCTACTCATACGGCGAACTCGAAGCCCTTGCCGAAGTGCTGAAGAAGCACCCCCGCGTAATAGTAATCTCCGACGAGATTTACGAACACATAAACTACGTCGGCAAGCACGCAAGCATGGCGCAGATGCCAGGCATGAAGGAGCGCACCGTGATAATAAACGGCGTGTCAAAGGCATACGCCATGACAGGCTGGAGAATAGGCTTCGCCGCCGCAGAGGAGTGGGTTGTGAAAGCCTGCAACAAGCTTCAGGGACAATACACCAGCGGACCGTGTTCCGTAAGCCAGATTGCCGCAGCAGCGGCGTTTGACGGACCGCAGGAATGCGTGGAGGAAATGCGTCAGGCGTTTGAGCGCAGGAAAAACCTCATAGTGTCGCTCGCCCGCCAGATACCCGGACTCGAAGTCAACGACCCCGAAGGCGCGTTCTATCTCTTCCCCAAGTGCAGCAGCTACTTCGGCAAGAAGGACGGCGACAACGTAATCAACGACTCCAACGACATGGCACTCTACCTTCTCGACAAAGCCCACGTGGCAACCGTAAGCGGCGACGCTTTCGGCGCACCCGGATATTTCCGCATGAGCTACGCAACCGACGAAGACAGCATAGGCAAGGCCATGCAGCGCATAGCCGAAGCTCTTGCAAGGCTGAAATAGCCAAGGCAAACAATATAATCAAAGCCGGGAGATTGATGTTTTTATGTCTCCCGGCTTTTTTACACCCTCCGCCTCGCCCCCACCCCGATAATTACTATAATTTTTGCAAAGTGCTGAAAACCAAGAAGTAGCCCCAAAGGAGCAAAATTCCGTAAGCATCTGGTTTCCAACGCACTGCAAGACGGCGAAAAAAGGTCTGATGTAATTTGAATTATATCAGACATAATTTTTCCTAGGTCCTATGTAGTTTTCCCTACATCAAATGTAATTTTCGGGGTATTTTGAAAAACGGTCAGTTTAGGCTTTCGGCGAATTGTAGGGGCGTATGGCATACGCCCTTTACGCCACCGCATGAAACCATTTCCGAAAAATCCGCAAACTAACGCCACATTAATCGCAAAATTCACGCAATGCGAGCGTATGCAACACTTTGTAAAGTGTTTGAATGCAGATGTTGCAACAACCTTAATGTTTATTTGAAAGCAATGATTGGGATTACTTTTGCATCTCCGTACTTTTGGTATTTATATGTTCCTATTTGCCTTGCGCATTTTCCTCGGGGAGCTTTCAATATTTGGTTATTGTAAAAACTGCTGCCCTCTTGGGCTAATATCAAGACTTCCAAATCAGTCGTGGAGACATATCCCGAATAGATTTCCCTAATTTCCAATGCAATGGCATCGCCTGACTCCAAAACCTCTTGCACCTCAAAATTCTTTCGGCTTACACAGTCTCCTGG
>CAVCON010000067.1:0-12120 GCA_963603805.1 Oscillospiraceae bacterium | reverse complement strand
AAAAACTATGTCCTATGTAGAAAAAATTATATCAGACATAATTCAAACTACATCAGACCTTTTTTCACCAATCGCAAACATCAGAAAAACAATAAGTTACAAAGTCTTTCTTAAATTGCGGCAAATTCTTGCAAGTCAGCACTTTACGCATTTTTGCGCATAAACCCGAAAAAATCAAAAGCATCAATCCAACGCCTTGTGGCGCGTGGACGAAAACAACACGTAGAGTATCACCGGCACGCCCCACAGCGAAGTAATGACGTTAAGCGGAATGAGCGTCCCGTCGGGTGGCAGACTGCACATAAGGTTGCAAGCCCCAGCCACGGCAGCACCCATGAGCATGGTGAGGGGGAGAAGCGCAAGATGGTTGGATGTGCGCGAGGCAAACCGCGCCATGTGCGGCACGGCAAGTCCCACAAAGGCAACCGGACCGCACAGCGATGTAGGCACAGCCGACAGCACCCCGGTAATGAGGAATATCAAAAGGCGTGTGCGCCTAACCGACACGCCGAGGTTTGCGGCATAGTTCTCGCCAAGCAGCATGGCGTTCAATGGTTTCGACATAGCCAAAGCCATGATGAGCGCAACCGCCATAACCGCAGCAAACGCCGGCAGCACCTGTGTTGACACTCCGCCAAAGCCGCCCATTCCCCAAAACACATACGCCCTAAGTCCATCGGCGGAGGACAGCGTACCGAAAAGCTCGATAACAGCCGACACCACATAGCCCACCATTATTCCGGCAATGAGCAGCACAAAACCGCTGCGCACCACGGCGGCAAGCAGCGTGAGCAACGCCAGCACGAGAAGCGACCCGGCAAAGGCGGCAGCCACCGTGAGCGCAAATCCCGACAGGCTGACACCACAGACAGCGGCAGAACCGCCCATCAAAAGCATCACCGCCGCCACGCCAAGGCTCGCCCCTGCATTAACGCCGAGAATGGAAGGGTCGGCAAGGGGATTGGCGAACACCGTCTGCATCATAAGTCCGGCGGCGGAAAGTGCCGCACCGCACAAAACGGCAGTTACCGCCTGTGGGAGGCGCGACTCCACAACAATAAAGCGCACCGCCCCCGAAACATCGCCGCCCGAAAGGGCGTTAACCACATCTGCCGCAGGGATATGCACCGAACCGTAAAAAACGTTCAGCACCATAAAAGCCACAGCCAAAACGGCGGACACGGCAAGGGAAACGGCAACGCGGCGGTTTTGCATCGGCACGGGAATTTACTTCATCGGTGAGAAATAGCGCAATCCGCCCTGAACGGCAAGCTCGGGGTGGAGAATTGCAACAAGGTCGCGCAGCATATAGTCGGGGCGGAAAGGCTCTTCGTCATAAAACGGCACTTTGAATGTGTTGCACACGAAAATTCTTTTCTCCTTCCACGGCTTGAAGGCGGCATACATGGCGTTTTCACGGCGCAAGCCGTCATAAGTCAAAGCGGCATCCGAACCGTAGCGTATAATCCAAACATCGGCATCGCGGGCTTTTGCCAGAATTTGCTCGGGCGAAAGCCTCACACTGCCGCTTTCGGCATTGCCGCCGAATATATAATGTGCGCCGGCATCGCGGAACAAACTCCCTATCGTGCTCTTTCCTCCCGGCACATACCATGCGCCACCCTGCATCATGTCGCACATCAGCGACGGACGCGAGGACGTTACTGCCACGCGCCCGCACAAATCGGTGTAGTTGCGCTCCACCTGCGCAAAAAGGGAATCCGCCTCCGCTCCGCAGCCATACAGCAGCCCGAAGAAGCGCATCCACTCCGCCCGCGCAAGGGGCGATTTCTCCATATAGTCGGCACACTCTATGAGAGGAAGCCCGGCGGTGGCGAGTTTGCCATATCCGCTGCCCGCAAAAGGCGAAACAAGAAGTCCGTCGGGGTTCAGGGCCATTATCTTCTCAACATTGGGCTGCATGGAAGAACCCATGTCGCCCGCGCCACCGCTTTCAACATATTGCCTCACCGTGGGGGAAACCACATATCGGGCATCGCAAACGCCCTTTACCGCACCGAGCTTTCCGAGCGCGTCGAGCAAACCGCAATGCACAGAAGTGAACACCACGGAACGCTCCAATGGCGTACGCACAAGCGTACCTTCGGGAATGTTTTCGGGAACATCCTTCCCCTTTGGCACTATTATATATGTATGCAGCGTCTCGCCGCTCTTCCAAGGGTTGTCAACTTTCGCCAAAAGCCAACCGTCGTGGCGGTAAACATGGATGAGCCGCGAATGGCGGAACACAACGGAATCTTCCTGCACTCCAACAGACGCAGAACGCCCGCCGCACGACACACACGCCACCGCCGCAAAAAGCAACGGCAAAATCAAAACAAAGGCACAAGCTTTTTTCTTCATGCTGCAAAATTAGCGATTAGTTTGCAAGTTCACGGATTATTCGTAATTTTGAAGCAAACAATCACCACATGGAAAAAGCGGCAGAATACATAAGGCGTTTTGAGATTACCAGCCTTTGGAACGGACAGAAACATATTGTGTGGAACCTGAAACCCGATGTGAACATACTGAGCGGCATTAACGGCGCAGGGAAAAGCACCATCCTCAACCGCCTTGCCCAACGGCTCTCCACGCACGAGGGAAGCGTGGGAAGTTCGCCAGTATTCGGGGTGAAAATAGACTTTCACCCCTCCGACGCCACCTATATACACTACGACATGGTGAGGACATTCGACCGCCCGCTTGTACACGGCGACGCGCTCAACCAGCTTTCGGACGGCACGGTAAAGACCGAAACCGACTTTCAGCTCTACACCCTGCAACGCAGATACCTCGACTATCAGGTGAACATCGGAAACCGCATGATCAAGCTGCTGACATCGGGCGACCCAGAGGCAAGCCAAAAGGCGCAGGAGGCTATGCTGGCAAAAAAGAAGTTTCAGGACGCAGTTGACAGTCTGTTTGGCGAAACCGGCAAGCGCATAGAGCGCAACAGCAATGAGGTGAAGATAATCCAGTTTGACGAGGAGCTGCCGCTATACAAGCTGTCGTCGGGCGAGAAACAGATGCTGATAATTCTGCTCACGGCTCTTGTGGAGGACAACCGCCCCTACGTGCTTTTTCTTGACGAGCCGGAAGCGAGCCTTCACTTTGAATGGCAGCAAAAACTCATCGGGCTTATCCGCGAAATGAACCCCAACGCACAGATAATACTCACCACCCACTCGCCAGCCGTTATCATGGAGGGCTGGATGGACAGCGTTACCGAAGTGAGCGACATTACCGAATAACAAACCGTTATGGGCACGAGGCTCTCCGACAACCTGAACTCAAACTACATTGGCGCGGCGACACGGCTCCGCGCCCAGGGGGCAAGAAAGCGCATCGTGGCTTACGTGGAGAGCTTTGACGACATTTTTTTCTGGCGCAACGTGCTGGGACGCTTCGAGGACGACAAAATTTACTTTGAAGTGATGCTGCCCTCGCGCACCTCGCTCGCAAAAGGCAAGAAGGTGGCGATTACAAACATATTGTCGGAAAAACTCGGACAGAACATGATTGCCTGCGTTGACGCAGATTATGACTACCTTATGCAAGGGGCGACGGAAGGCTCGCGGATAGTTTGCGGCAATCCGTATGTGTTCCACACCTACGCCTATGCAATAGAGAATTTCCAGTGTTACGCGCCGTCGCTGCACAATGTGTGCGTAATGTCAACGCTCAACGACCGAAAGGCGTTTGACTTTGAAAAGTTCATGAAAGACTTCTCGCAAACGGTTTACCCTCTTTTCGTGTGGAATATATGGTGTTACCGAAAAGGCTACCACAAAAACTTTTCCATGGCAAACCTGTGCGCCGTGATTGCAATGGGGGATGTTAACCTGCTGCACCCCGACCGCGCAATAGACATCCTGCGCCGCAAGGTGAACCGCACGGTGTCGTCGTTGCAGCACACTTTCCCGCAGGCAAAGGCTGACTATCCGAAACTAAAGGAACAACTGAAGGAACTGGGCGTTGTCCCCGAAAATGTGTATATGTACATTCGCGGACATGACGTTTTCGACTCCGTGGTGTCGCCGCTGGTTTCGAGCGTGTGCGATATGCTGCGCCGCGAAAGGGAGCGCGAGATACACAAGCTCGCCCTGAACAGCCGGCAGCTGCAAAACGAACTGTCGGGCTACCGCCACAGCACCGCGCCAAGCGACTTCACGCTGCGGAAACAGACAGGTTTTTACAACGCGCCGCAATACCGGCAGATTTTGGAGAAGATAGAGGGCTTCGTGGAAAAGCTGAAAAAGGAAAACCAATGAAACAAAAATCCCCGCGATTGCGGGGATTTTTGTTTTTCCTGTCGTGATTATTTCTCAACCGAGAACTTGAACACGCAGTGGCTGTTGTAGGTCTCGCCCGGCTTGAGCTCTGCCGACGGCCATTCGGGCTGGTTGGGGGTGTTGGGGAAGTGCTGCGACTCGAGGCATATTGCAGCGTGCTTCTCGTAAACCTTGCCGTTCTTGCCGGTAATCTTGCCGTTGAGGAAGTTGCCGCTGTAAACCTGGATGCCCGGCTCGTTTGTGAACACTTCGAGCTTGATGCCGGTTTCGGGGCTTACAACGCTCGCAGCCACCTGCGTGTCGTCGCCCTTGCCGTCCTTGTAGGTGTTGAGCACCCAGTTGAAGTCGAAGCCATTGGCGAACTTTATCTGCTCGTTGTCGAAATTCTCAACATTCTTGCCAACCTCCGTGGGAGTCGTGAAATCAACTTCGGGATTGTCCTTCACGGGAACGATAGTTCCGAGCGGGATGAACGTGTCGTTGATTGGGGTGAAGTTGTCTGCGTTCACATAAAGCTTGCAGTTGGTGATGGGCTGTGCGGGGTCGCCGTTAAGGTTGAAGTAAGCATGGTTTGTCATGTTTATCACCGTGGGAGCGTCGCTCGTAGCCTCATAGTTGATGTCGATAGCATTGTCGTCAGTGAGTTTGTAAGTTACCTTGGCTGTTACGTTTCCGGGGAAATTCATGTCGCCGTCGGGAGAGTTGAGCGTAAGTTCAAGAGTGGTGTCGTCAACAAGGTTTGCCGAATAAACAGCATACTGCCAGCCCTTGGGACCACCGTGCAGACAGTTCTTGCCATCGTTTTGCGGAAGCTGGATTTCCTTGCCCTCGAGCGTGAACTTGCCCTGGTCTATGCGGTTTGCGTAACGGCCGATTGCAGCTCCGAAGTCGCTGGGGGTATGCTCTGCATCGGCATAGTTGTAAACATTGTCAAAGCCGAGAACCACGTCCTTCATGTCGCCGTTCTTGTCGGGAACCATAATGGAAACGATGCGTCCGCCGAAGTTGGTGATGCAAACTTCCATGCCATTGGCATTCTTCAACGTGTAGAGGGCGGTTTTCTGTCCGTCAATGGTTGAGTCGAACTTCACCGGGTCAAGACCCGAAAGGGTGGTCTTTGCTGTGGGGGCGGATGTGCAGCCGGCAAAAACAAGAGCCGTTGTCATCATGGCTGCGCCCACGATAGTCTTTAAATTCTTCATTACCTTTTTATTTTAGTTATTTATAATGGTTTGCACACTCAAACGCGCCGCGTTTTTATTCCATAACGCACACCTGGCACGTTTTATTTTCTAACGCGGCGTAAAGTTACAAAAAAGACCGCACACACCAAAAGCCGCCACGTTTTTCAAAACCGCATAACAATTTGATTTACAGCAAGATGCTTTTATAAATCCTTTTCTATATAATGATTTGTTTTTCAGCGCATTGAAAGTGGACGAAAAAAGGTCTGATGTAGTTTGAATTATGTCTGATATAATTTTTTCTACATAGGACATAGTTTTTCCTACATCAAACATAATTTTCGGGGCGTTTTGAAAAGGGAAATTATTTTTCATATTGCGCCTTTTGTAGGGGCGTATTGCATACGCCCTTTACTCCACCGCTTGAACCGCACCGCAAACCGTCACCAAAACATTGCAAAGCCGCGCAATTCAGGGCGTATGCAATACGCCCCTACAAGCGGTGCAATTCGTTGAATAATCATTGTTTGTACGTTAGTGCGGCGTATTGCATACGCCCTTTACTCCACCGCTCGAACCACATCGTACACCGCCGCCGCAACATTGCAAAGCGACGCAATTCTGGGCGTATGCAATACGCCCCTACAATTGGCGTAATTCCTTGATTGTTTGTTGTTTGTATCTTTGCAAACCTTGTACGCCCTCACCAAAACGCTCCAAAAGCACGTCAAAACGTTTCCGCCCCTTTGGCAAAAGCAATGCTGCGAACAAAACAGGGGTGCGCCTTTGCCTTTCGGCTTTTGGCGCACCCCCTATGCGGTGTCGTGTTGTCCGGCACAGCCGGAAACTCGGATTATTCCTCTTCTGCCTTTGCGGAAACCTGAACGTAGTTTGCGATGTCCTCCACGTTGGTGTTGTTTACAATTGCAGCGTGCTTTGCTATTTCAGCCTCTGCAAGATTAACGTAAACACGGAGGCTCTTTTCAAAGAGTTCGGGAGCTTCCACGGTGTCGCGCAGCAGGAGCTGGGACATGATAACGTCGGCAGTCATCTCGTAAAGATTGCGTGCCACAAGGTCGTGGTAGTCTTGGCTTCCAGCTTCCTTCACCTTGTTCACGGCAGCCTCGCAAGCGTCAGCCATTGCGTGGATGCGAGCCTTGATGCCGGCGTAAGCCTCGGGAACTTCGATTTCCTCGAACTCGCGGATAACGTTCATGTATGTGCCGTTGGTTACGTAGCGTATTGCAGCCACTGTCTGCAACTGCGTCGTACCCTCGTAGATGCTCGTGATGCGGGCATCGCGGTACAGACGCTGGCAAGCGTATTCGAGCATGAAACCTGAACCGCCATGAACCTGGATGCAGTCGTAGGAGTTCTGGTTTGCATACTCAGAGTTCATGCCCTTTGCAAGCGGCGTGAAGCAGTCTGCAAGACGGGTGTATTTCTTCTGCTCCTTGCGCTCCTCGGGAGTGAGCTTGCGGCTGCGTGCTATGTCATCATACGACTTATATATGTCAACGTAGCGCGAAGTTTCGTAAAGAAGCGCACGGCCTGCATCAAGCTTCGCCTTGATTGTAGCAAGCATATTATATACAGGGGGCATATCAACGATTGCCTTGCCGAACTGGCAACGGTCTTTTGCATATGCAAGAGCCTCATCGTATGCAGCCTGGCTGATGCCCACGCTCTGTGCCGCAATGCCAAGACGTGCACCGTTCATGAGGGCCATCACATATTTGATAAGACCCAAACGGCGTTCGCCGCAAAGCTCTGCATGGGCGTTCTTGTAAACAAGTTCGCAGGTTGGCGAGCCGTGGATGCCGAGCTTGTTCTCAATGCGGCGCACATCAACCCCGCCCTGACGCTTGTCGTAGATGAACATAGAAAGTCCGCGACCGTCGCGTGTGCCTTCCTCGGAACGTGCAAGCACAAGGTGAATGTCCGAGTCGCCGTTGGTTATGAAACGCTTCACGCCGTTGAGCAGCCAGCAGCCATCCTTTTCGGAATATGTTGCGCGGAGCATCACGCTCTGCAAGTCGCTGCCGGCATCAGGCTCGGTGAGGTCCATGGACATTGTTTCGCCAGCGCAAACACGCGGGATGTATTTCTCCCTCTGTTCCTCGTTGCCGAACTCGTAAAGGGTCTCGATGCAGTCCTGAAGACTCCATATATTTTCAAACCCTGCGTCGCCCGCAGAAACTATTTCGTTTGCAAGGGTGTATGCCGTAATGGGGAAATTAAGACCGCCATACCTGCGTGGCATGGTCATTCCGTTCATTCCCGCTGCTATGGTGTTGGCGAGGTTCTGCTTTGTGCCCTCGGCGTAGCTCACACGTCCGTCCTTGAGGTGCGGGCCTTCGGCATCAACGCTCTCGGCATTGGGCGCCACGACATTTGCCGTTACATCGCCCACGATTTCGAGCACACGGTCGTAGCTGTCCATTGCGTCGTTGAAATCAACGGGCGCATAATCGTATTTTGCCGCATCAGAATAGTCGCCTTCGCGAAGAGCGACAATCTTTTTCATCAGGGCGTTATTTAGATGGAACTTCAGTTCCGGCTTATCTGAATAGAAATTTGCCATTGCTTTTTATGATTTTGTCAAGTTCCTTTTACTTGCTGTTTTCTTTGTAATACTTGATCATCTTGGGCAGCACTTCCTCTACTGAACCCAGGATAACGTAGTCGGCTATCTTGTTGATGGGCGCGTCGGGGTCGGTGTTGATTGAAATAACTATGCCGCTCTCCTTCATGCCAGCCACGTGCTGGATTGCACCCGAAATGCCGCAGGCGATATAAACCTTCGGACGCACGGTAACGCCTGTTTGGCCTATCTGAAGGTCGGAAGCGCAGAAACCGGCATCAACAGCGGCACGGCTTGCGCCGACCTCTGCGTGGATTTCGTTTGCAAACTCGTACAGAAGCTTGAAACCGTCGGCACTTCCCACACCGTAGCCGCCGGCTACTATGATGGAAGCTCCCTTGAGATTGTTCTTGGCTTTCTCAACATGACGCTCGATTACCTTTACCACGTAGTCGGACGCGGGAACAAAGTCGTCGGTGTTTTCGTAAACCACCTCGCCCTTGTAGTTCTCGTCAAGCACCTCGGCCTTCATAACGCCGCTGCGCACCGTAGCCATCTGGGGACGGTTTTCGGGGTTTACAATCGTGGCAACAATGTTGCCGCCGAACGCAGGACGGATTTGGAAAAGGAGATCCTTGTATGATTTGCCCGTCTTCTTGTCATCGAAATCGCCGATTTCAAGAGCGGTGCAATCGGCTGTGAGACCGCTGTGAAGACTTGAGGAAACCCTCGGTCCAAGGTCGCGGCCGATTACCGTTGCTCCCATGAGGCAAATCTGCGGCTGCTCGCGCTTGAACAGGTTTACAAGCACCGAAGTGTGGGGCTTTGATGTGTAAGGATAAAGTCCCTCGTGGTCGAAAACATGAAGAACATCCACTCCGTAAGGCAGCACCTGCTTTTCAACATGACCCTTGATGCCAGTGCCGGCACAAACAGCCTCGAGTTTTACTCCGAGACGGTTGGCAAGCTTGCGCCCTTTGGTGAGAAGTTCGAGACTTACCTCTTCTACGGTAGTCTTTTCTATTTCGCAATATACAAATACGTTGTTCATATCGGTCTTTCTTTATCCTATGGTATGGTTTGCGAGTAATTCCTTAATAAGTCCGTTGATTTCATCGTCGCTTGCACCAAGAGTATGGCTCTCTTTGGTTTTGAACACGATGTTCTGCACGGCTTTCACCTTTGTTGGCGAGCCGGCAAGACCGCATTGCTGCAAATCACCGTTCACATCAGCCACAGTCCACTGCGTGATGTTGAGATAGGGTTTCTTTTCATATTCCTCCGCATAGGGCAGTTCGCCGTTTGCAGGACGCTCTATGGGGGTCATGGCGCGTTTGTACTTCATAACCCTCTTGGCGTTGCGCGGGCGGCAGGGGGCTGCGTCGCCGTTTACAGTGAGCATTATTGGCAGGGGTGCTTTCACAACCTCTGTGCCGCCGTCAATGTGGCGCGTGATTGTGATTTCCTTGCCGTCGCATTCGTTGATGTCGTTCACATAAGTAACCTGATTGAGACCAAGCTTCTCAGCAACCTGCGGACCTACCTGTGCGGTGTCGCCGTCAATAGCCTGGCGGCCGCCGATTATAAGGTCGCAGTTCCCAATCTTGCGTATAGCCATTGAAAGAGCGTATGACGTAGCCAGAGTGTCGGCACCGGCAAAAGCCCTGTCGGTGAGAAGCACTCCGTCGTCAGCCCCGCGATAGAGGGCTTCGCGAATTACGTCTGTGGCACGCGGAGGTCCCATCGTTACCACCGTAACCGTTGAGCCGGGGTTCTTGTCTTTCAAGCGCAGGGCTTGTTCGAGCGCGTTGAGATCTTCGGGATTGAAGATTGCGGGCAGCGCGGCGCGGTTGACAGTCCCTTCGGGAGTCATGGCGTCCTTGCCCACATTTCGCGTGTCGGGCACTTGCTTGGCAAGCACTACTATTTTCAAACTCATAATACTAATTTTATTATTTTCGTTTACTTACAATTTGCAAAGTTACTCATTTTCCTTTTACGGACAATAGGTTGTTGAGTATTTTGACAATACGCCGTTTTCACACAGGCGTTTGTACTCTCTCTCGAAATTGGGCGTGAACAGCCCTTTTCCCGAAAGCATTTTTATTTCCTCATGGTCGAAAAAACGCCCTCCGTCGGTTTCGCCGCTCGGAGTTATTTCACCGTCATACACGGTTGCGAAAACGTTCACCAGTTCGCGCTCGCGCTCGCACTCGAACACGTAGCGCATCTCGAAGTTCGGGGAAAAATCCTCCATTCCGAGTTCCTCCCTCACCTCACGCCTCAATGCGTCTTCGGTTTCCTCGCCATAATCCACGTGCCCCCCGACAGCCGTGTCCCACTTGCCCGGCTGGATGTCCTTCCACTTGGGGCGGAGCTGAAGATAAAGCTGTCCGCTGCTGTTAAACACGTGAAGATGCACCACCGGGTGCAGCAGTCTGCTTCCGCCGTGGCATTCCCCGCGTGTGGCGCTGCCGGTAACTTTTCCGTCGGGCGTTACCAGGGGCAGCAGCTCGTTTTGATTGTCGCGCATTTTTGTATTGTCTTTATTCTGTTTCTAAAAAAAAATCCCGCATGGCGGCATTCGCCAGCGGGACTATGCTTGTTGTCAGGGAATGAGCAGCGAGCTGTCGCCATAACTCAGGAAGCGGAAACCGTTGTCCAAGGCATGGCGGTAAATCTTGTGCCAATCCTCGCCCACCAGTGCCGACACAAGCAAAAGCAAGGTGCTCTTGGGCTGGTGGAAGTTTGTTATTATGGCTTTCACCACATGATACTCATATCCCGGCGCAATTATTATCTGCGTGTTGGCTGTGAGCGTATGCAGGTTGTTGCGGTCAAGGTATGCCACTATCGTTTCGAGAGCCTCCATGGTGGTCAGCGGTTTCTCTCCGCTTGCCGCATATTCGTAGGGAAGCCACTGCCCCACCACAAGGTCCTTTTCGTCGGCATCGGGATTTCGCGAAATCAGCACACCTATATAATATAGGCTTTCGAGGGTGCGCACCGACGTAGTGCCGACCGCCACACACTGTCCGCCGTGGGCAATCAGCCTTTCTATGCTGCTGCGCTTCACGCTTATGAACTCGTGGTGCATCACATGACCCGCCATTGTCTCCGTTTTCACCGGCTTGAAAGTACCTGCGCCCACATGGAGCGTAATCTCGTTGCGCTCCACTCCCTTTGCGTCAAGGGCTTCAAGCACACGAGGCGTGAAATGAAGTCCAGCAGTCGGTGCGGCAACCGAGCCTTTTATCTTGGAATACACAGTCTGGTATGTCTGCAAGTCGCTCTGCTCGGTTTTCCTGTTAAGGTACGGCGGTATGGGCAGTTCGCCTGCCGCGTCAAGTATTTCCGCGAACGAAATGCCGTCTCCGCCCCACGAAAATTCAATTACGTCATGCTCCGCGTCCTTGATTGTAGCTTTCAGCACCACATCCTCGCCCTTCACGTTCAATGTGCGGCAAAGGCTGCCCTCCTTCCACTTCTTGCGGTTGCCCACAAGGCAAACCCACTCGCAACTGCTCACTGTCTGGAACATCTGCTCATAATCACGCGGCGCGTGGGGTTCAAGGCAGAAAACCTCAATCAACGCCCCCGTCTCCTTGTGAAAGTGAAGCCGCGCCCGGATTACCTTTGTGTTGTTGAACACGAGCAATTCACCCTTGTCAATATAGTTGGGCAAATCGTAGAATTTGTCATCGGCAATCTCGCCATGACGATACACGAGAAGCTTTGAGGTGTCCCTCTCCTTCACCGGGTATTTGGCTATGCGCTCTTCGGGCAAAGTATAGTTGTAATCCTCTATCCTTATATTTTGCGGGGCAATCATCTTATTTCTTTTTCGGCTGCAAAATTAGTGATTGTTTTCGTGGTCGGCACAATGGGCTGCGCATAAAATGCACAAATTCCCTTAAAATGGGCATAAAACACCATAGAAACGGCACCGCCAATGCCATAACATACCTGCCGTTAATTTCAACCGCTCATTGGAACACGCCACAGCCAAATACTTCCCCAAGCGGCAAACAACGCCAATTTTGCATAACACATTGTA
>CAVCON010000066.1:1038-12148 GCA_963603805.1 Oscillospiraceae bacterium | reverse complement strand
TATATGTAGGGGCGTATTGCATACGCCCTGTATGCCACCGCATGAACCGCACCGCGAACCGTCGCAACAACATCGCAAATCGGCGCAATTCAGGGCGTATGCAATACGCCCCTACAATTGGTGCAAATCCTTTATTGATTGTGCATTGCGTGTTTGTACGGCGCGTTACATTTCCCCTGTACACCACCGTCCAAGCCACATCGCAAACCGCCGCCGCAATCCCTTACCGTCTGCTAAGCGCGGTTTGAAAATTCCCCACCACCTGTGAGCAGCATTTGTTTCCCCTTATACAACCCTGCATTTTAGGCGGTTTGCACGCTAAGGAAAAGTTTTTGTTGAAATTTATTTTCACAAAAAGTGGGGACAAGTGGGGCAAAGTGGTGAAAAGTTGCTAACTTTGGCGAATTAAAGTAGGACTATTGTAAACATACAGTATCTTAACAATTGGAATACAATGCGTTTCACAGGCACAATAGAAGCTAAGGCCGACACCAAAGGAAGGGTGTTTTTCCCCGCCGCATTCCGCAAGGTTCTTGCGGCTGCGGGAGAGGAGCAGCTCGTGCTTTCGCACGATGCCTTCCAACCGTGCCTTGTGCTCTACCCTTGGAGCGTGTGGAACGAGCAGCTCGACACCCTGCGTGCCGGGCTAAGCCGCTGGAACGCACGCCAGCAGATGATAATGCGCGAATTTGTGTGCGGCGTGGAAACCGTAACGCTTGACGGCGGAGGGAGGTTTCTCATCCCCAAACGCTACGCCACAAAGGCGGAAATAAGGCAGGACGTGGTTTTCCTCGGCATGGACGACACCGTGGAGATATGGTCGCCCCAGCTCTTGGAGCGGCAGCGCATACCCGCCGAAGATTTCGCGAAAGAACTTGAAACACTAATGGCAGCACGGCAATGAGCGAGGACAGTCCCAAATATCATATACCCGTGATGCTCGCGCAGAGCGTTGACGCGATGAACATAGGCGGCGGCAACTATGTTGACATTACCTTTGGCGGCGGCGGGCATTCGCGTGAGATACTGAGGCGCATGAAGCCCGAAGCCCGACTGTTCGGCTTCGACCAGGACAGCGACGCCATTGCCAACGCGCCCCACGACGACAGGTTCACATTCATTCTTTCAAACTTCAGGTATCTGGAAAACTGGATGAACTACTACGGCATAGGGAAGCTCGACGGCATAATAGCAGACCTCGGGGTTTCGAGCCATCATTTCGACGCCGCAGAAAGAGGGTTCACGTTCCGCGCCGACGCGCCGCTCGACATGAGGATGAACCAGCGTGCCAAACTTACGGCGGCGCAATTCCTCAACACCGCCGAAGAGGAGCGCATCGCCTCCGTACTCTACAATTACGGTGAGCTGCGCAACTCACGCCGCATAGCCGCAGCCATAGTGAAAGCCAGGGCGGCAAAACCCATAGAGACAACGGCGGAATTTGTGAAGACCCTCGAACCGTTCATGGGCAGGGACAAGGAGAAAAGAGACCTTGCGTGCGCCTTTCAAGCTCTGCGCATAGAGATAAACGACGAAATGGCGGCACTGCGCGAAATGCTCGGGTCGGCAATATCGCTTCTTGCAAAAGGCGGAAGGCTCGTTGTGCTTACATACCACTCGCTTGAGGACCGCATGGTGAAGAATTTCATGAAAAGCGGAAACGCGGATGGAAAGGTGGAGCAGGACTTCTATGGCAACCGCAACGTACCAATGCGTGCAGTGAACAACAAGGTGATTGTCCCCACCGCCGAAGAAATAGCCGAAAACCCACGCAGCCGCAGCGCGAAACTGCGCGTGGCAGAAAAACTGTAACAACCATGTCCGGCAAGTCTGATAAAACTGTAAAGCAGAACGCACCACAAGGCGCGGACACCCGCACCGGGAACAAGAACCCCGGGGCAAAGGGAGAGGCACGCACAAAAAAACAGCGCGAACGGACATTCACGAGCTTTATGTTCGGAAACTTCCTTACAGCCGAAGTGCTAAGGAAAAACATAGGCTTCATTTCCCTTGTGGCTTTCTGCATGCTTTTGTACATAGGCAACGGATATTCGAGCCAGCAGGAGCTTTTGGAGCTGAACAAGCTGAAAGGCGAAGTTGAGGACATAAAATACAACGCACTCATACGCTCGAGCGAGCTTCTTGAGAAAAGCCGCCAAAGCCACATAGAGGAACACCTGAAATCAATTGGCGACACAATGCTCCAGACAGCCACAACATCGCCATACGTAATAAAAGTTGACACGACAGAATGAAAAGCAAATTCCCGGAAAAGAAGGTGATGACGCGGTATTTCTGCGTGGCGGCGGTGCTTGTGCTTTCAGGTCTTGCCATACTTGGCATGACCGCGAAACTGATGTTCGTGGAGCGCAGCTATTGGGAAGAGGTGGGCAAGCGTTTCATAAAGCGCAATGTAGAGATTGAGCCTGTGCGCGGAACTATTTATTCCTCGGATGGGGAGGTTCTCGCCTCTTCGCTCCCAGAGTTCAAACTGCTTATGGACTATGTGGTGGTGGAAAAGGACAGTCTGCGCCGCATAAAGGAACAACACCGCAGGGACTCCGTGTTTGATGATAAGTTGGACAGTATGTGCGACGGACTGCACAAGATATTCCCCGATATGTCGGCTAAGGAATTCCGCAAAAACCTCATCAAAGGCAGGGAAAGCCAAAGGCACAACTGGCCAATATACCCCAAGCGGGTATCCTATGCCAAATACAAGGAAGTGCGCAAGCTGCCCATATTCAACCAACCGTCCTACCGTGGCGGATTTTACACCAACAAGTTCGAGCAGCGCACAAACCCGTTCGGCTCGCTGGCATGCCGCACCATAGGCGCACTGTATGCAGGCAAGGACTCGGCACGCTTCGGACTGGAGCTTGCATACGACTCTGTGCTTCGCGGAAAGCCGGGTGTGAGCCACCGCCAAAAGGTGCTCAACAAATACATAAACATCATCGACCGCCCGCAGGAGGACGGCTGCGACATAGTGTCAACCATAGACGTGAGGATGCAGGACCTTGCCGAAAAATCGCTCGTTGACCAACTGAAAAGCATTGACGCGCCTATCGGCATGGCTGTGCTGATGGAAGTAAAGACCGGCGACGTAAAGGCTATAGTCAACATGGAACGCTGCAAGGACGGCAAATACCGCGAAACGAAGAACTATGCCGTGAGCAACCTTTTGGAACCCGGTTCGGTGTTCAAGACGGCTTCCTTCATGGTGGCTTTCGACGATGGCTACATTCATCCCGACGACATGGTGAACACCGGGTGCGGACGTGTGAATATGCACGGACGCGAAATGAGGGACGCCTCGTGGAACACCAAAGGCGGCTATGGGGTAATCAGCGCGGCGGAGTGCATAAAGCATTCCTCGAACGTGGGAGTGAGCGAACTTATTGACAAATACTATTTCAACCAGCCCGAAAAGTTTGTCAACGGTCTTTACCGAATAGGCATTGCCGACCCTTACCCCATTGACATTCCCGGATGGGCAAAGCCGAACATACGCCGCCCAAAGAAAGACCGCAGCAACTGGTCAAAAACAGCCCTGGCGTGGATGAGCATCGGCTACGAGACACAAATCCCGCCAATACGCACACTCGCCTTCTACAACGGCATAGCCAACGGCGGGAAAATGCTGCGACCGCGATTTGTGAAAGCAAAGAAGCGCAACGGCGAACTTATAAAGGAATACCCTGTCGAGGTGGTGCGTGAGCGTATGTGCTCGGCAACCACACTGAAAGACATACAATATTGTCTCAGCCTTGTAACCCAGCCAAAAGGTTCGGGACACAAAGCCTCGTCAAAGTTCTTCCCCGTGTCGGGAAAAACCGGCACTGCACAAATATGGACAAAAAGCGGAAGAACGTCAAACTATCTCGTGAGCTTTGTGGGGTATTTTCCTGCAAACGCGCCCAAATACAGCTGCATTGTCTGCATTCAGAAACCATACCCCGCTTCGGGCGGCGGACATTGCGGGCCTGTGTTCCGCAGAATTGCGGAAGGCGTAATGGCGCGGGAAAAGAACAGAGACTTGTCGTCCGCCCGCGATGCGCTTCATTCGCCCCAACCTTTCGTGCACAACGGCGACATGACTGCGGCTAAAAACGTGCTGAGCGAACTCCATGTGCCGTATTCATCAAACAACCTCGGTAACAAGACATGGGGAGTTGTGCGCCCCGACACAAACGAAATAATCCTTTCGGGCAGCAAAATGGACAAAAGTGTTGTTCCCGATGTAAAAAACATGGGGCTGCGCGATGCGCTTTTCCTGCTCGAAAGCCTCGGAATGAAAGTTTCGGTTGAAGGCAAGGGCAAAGTGGCGGAGCAAAGTCTGCCCGCCGGCACACGCATCAGAAAAGGGATGCGCATACGCATATCCCTCAAACACGGCGACGAAACCCGCAACAAGGAAGAGGCGGCAACACAGCCGCAAGCCGAAGTTCCGCAACCCGAAAGCGCGGGCGACAGCGGCAAGCTGCCCAAACCCGCCACCACCGAAACCCCAAAGGAAAACAGCAAAAAGAATTAGGATATGAAACTACAGGATGTATTGCAAAAGGTAGAGCCCAAGGAAATAAAAGGCACTTGCGACATTGACATTTCTGACGTTCAGATAGACTCGCGCCAAATAACCAAAGGCAGCCTGTTCATAGCTGAGCGCGGCACGCAGGTTGACGGGCACAAATTCATTCCCGCCGCAATAGAAAACGGTGCTGCAGCCGTGGTGTGCGAAGAGTTTCCCGCCGAATGCTCCGAAGGAGTAACCTTTGTGAAGGTTGAGAGTTCCGAAGATGCGGCAGGACCTGTCTGCACGCAATTCTACGGCAACCCTTCCAAGCACCTGAAGCTCGTAGGAGTTACCGGCACAAACGGCAAGACCACCATAGCAACCCTGCTCTACAATATGTTCAGGGAGATGGGCTACAAGTGCGGACTGTGTTCCACCGTGTGCAACTACATCGAAGGGGAAGCCATTCCTGCCCACCAGACAACCCCCGACCCTGTTACGCTCAACAGGCTTCTTTCGCAAATGGTGGAGCGCGGCTGCCAGTATGCCTTTATGGAATGCAGCAGCCACAGCATAGCACAAAAGCGGATAGGCGGACTTACGTTTGCGGGGGGCATTTTCACAAACCTCACCCGCGACCATTTGGACTATCACAAGACTTTCGAGAACTACCGCGATGCCAAGAAAGCCTTTTTCGACAGTCTGCCCAAGAAAGCCTTTGCCATTACCAACGCTGATGACAAAAACGGCATGGTGATGGTGCAGAACACCGTCGCTACAATAAAGACTTACTCGGTACGCAGCATGGCCGACTTCCGTGCCAAGATTATGGAAATGTCGTTCGAGGGGATGCTGCTCGACATTGACGGACATGAAATAAGCGTTTCGTTTGTAGGCAAGTTCAACGTCTCAAACTTGCTTGCCGTTTACGGGGCGGCAAGAATGCTGGGGCGACAGCCCATGGAAATACTCACCGTCTTGAGCAAGCTTCACAGCGTTGCAGGAAGGTTTGAAACATTCCGTTCCCCTCGCGGATACACGGCAATAGTTGACTACGCCCACACTCCCGACGCGCTTATAAACGTTTTGGCGGCAATCCACGAAGTGCTGAAAGAAAGCCACAGCACCGCAAGCAAGGTAATCACCGTTTGCGGTGCCGGCGGAAACCGCGACAAAGGCAAACGCCCCATTATGGCGTGCGAGGCTGCAAACCGCAGCGACCGCGTAGTGATAACGAGCGACAATCCGCGCTTTGAAGATCCGCAGGAGATTATCAACGATATGCTTGCAGGACTTTCGCCAGCCCAAAAGGGCAAAGTGCTGACCGTTGCCGACAGGCGCGAGGCCATAAAGGCAGCCTGCATGATTGCCGAAAAGGGCGATGTAATCCTTATCGCCGGCAAGGGACACGAGGACTATCAGGAGATAAAAGGCGTGAAGCATCACTTTGACGACCGCGAGGAGGTCAAAAAAGTGTTTGAGACCGAAAAATAAGCCATGCGGCAAAAGTTTCCATAACACCAAAGTAACGAAATATGCTATACTATCTGTTCAGATTTCTGTCAGAATTTGGCGTTCCCGGTTCGGGAATGTGGTCATACATTTCCTTCCGCTCGCTGCTGGCATTTATAATAGCCCTGCTGGTTTCCGCATGGTTCGGACAGCATTTCATAAGTTATATGCGGCGCAAGAACATAAGCGAAACCCAGCGCGATGCAAGCATCGACCCATTCGGGGTGCAGAAGCAGGGCGTGCCGTCAATGGGCGGGATAATCATAATTGTTTCCATACTCGTGCCGTGCCTCCTGCTCGGCAGGCTAAGGAACATCTATATGCTCCTAATGCTTCTCACAACGGTTTGGTTTGGCGTTCTCGGCTTTGCCGATGACTACATAAAGATATTCAGGCACAACAAGGACGGACTTCACGCCAAAGCTAAAATACTCGGGCAGGTGGTTCTGGGACTCGCCGTGGGACTTACGCTCTACCTCAGCCCCGATGCCGTAATCCGCGAAAACATCACCACGCAGCGCAGTGCCAACAACACGGAGGTCATTGTGCACAAAAGCGAGCCGGTGAAGTCAACCATAACCACCATACCGTTTTTCAAGAACAACAACCTCAGCTACACAAACATCATGTCGTTCTGCGGAAAATACAAGGGCGCAGCCGGATGGATTCTTTTTGTCATCGTAACCGTGCTTGTCATAACGGCGGTGTCGAACGGTGCAAACCTCAACGACGGCATGGACGGAATGGCGGCGGGCAATTCCGCCATAATAGGAATAGCCCTCGGACTTTTGGCATACGTATCAAGCCACATACAGTTTGCCTCATACCTAAACATCATGTACGTGCCGGGGTCGCAGGAACTCGTTATTTTCGCATCGGCATTTGTCGGCGCACTCATAGGCTTCCTATGGTATAACGCCTACCCTGCCCAGATTTTCATGGGCGACACAGGAAGCCTCACCATAGGCGGGATTATCGGCGTGTTTGCAATAATAATCCACAAGGAGCTGCTGCTTCCCATTCTCTGCGGAGTTTTCCTCGTTGAAAGCCTTAGCGTGATACTGCAAGTGGAATATTTCAAGTTGGGCAAGCAGCGCGGCGTGAAGCAACGTCTGTTCAAGCGCACACCTATTCACGACAACTTCCGCGTGCTTCCCTCACAGCTCGACCCCTCATGCAGCTACTTGCTGAAAGGCTGGCCCAAGACCCCGAGCCACGAAAGCAAAATAACGGTGAGGTTCTGGATTGCAACGCTGCTCCTCGCTGCGCTGACAATCATCACTCTTAAAATAAGATAAAACGACTTATAACAAACAATATATATGGCTGCTAAAAAACTTATTTCCGTGCTGGGAGCCGCCGAAAGCGGCGTGGGTGCCGCCGTGCTGGCGCAGAAAAAGGGCTACGATGTCTATGTTTCCGACTCCGGGACAATAAAACCCAAATACAAGGAAATGCTCGAACGTTACGGATTGAGATACGACGAGGGCAAACACAACGAGGAACTCATACTTTCCTCGGCAGAAGTTGTGAAAAGTCCTGGAATACCCAAAGAAGCCCCAATTGTCAGGAAAATCGAAGCCAAGGGCATAAACATTATTTCCGAAATAGAGCTTGCTGGACGCTACACTAACGCCAAGATGATTTGCATCACAGGCAGCAACGGCAAAACCACCACCACGTCGCTTGTTTACCACATACTCAAGTCGGCGGGCTACAACGTGGGGCTTGCCGGCAACATAGGGCGCAGCCTCGCGCTCCAGGTGGCAGAGGAAAACTTCGAGTATTACGTCATAGAGCTTTCCTCGTTCCAGCTCGACAATATGTACGACTTCCGAGCCAACGTTGCGGTGCTGCTCAACATCACCCCCGACCATCTCGACCGCTACGATTTCAATTTCCAAAACTACGCCGACGCCAAGATGCGCGTGATACAGAACCAGACCGAAGACGACGCTTTTGTATATTGGATGGACTCGCCCATCATTGCCGAGGAACTGAAGAAATACGACATCAAGAGCCGCCTGTGTCCATTCTCTGCCATAAAGAAAAACGGCGCGATAGCATACGCCGAAAAGGGCGAATACATTATAGAGCAGCCCACGCCGTTCAACATGGAGCTTGAGTCGCTGTCGCTCACAGGCACACACAACCTCTACAACTCCCTTGCGGCGGGCATAACCGCCAAACTCGCAGGGGTGAGCAACGATGACCTGCGCAAGAGCCTGTCAGACTTCCCCGGAGTGGAACACCGTCTGGAAAAGGTTGCCAAGGTGCGCGGCGTGCAATATATAAATGACTCCAAGGCCACCAACGTGGATGCCTGCTGGTACGCGCTCGAAAGCATGACAACGCCCGTGGTGCTAATACTCGGCGGCAAGGACAAGGGCAACGACTACACCCCGATAAAGGATATGGTCAAGAAAAAGTGCCGTGCGCTCGTTTATCTCGGTGCAGACAACGCCAAGCTCCACAAGGAGTTCGACGCTCTCGGCGTGCCGGTTGTTGACACCCACGACATGAACACCTGTGTGAGCGAATGCTACAAGCTGGCGCAGCCGGGCGACACCGTGTTGCTAAGCCCCTGCTGCGCGAGCTTCGACCTTTTCCACAACATGGAGGAGCGCGGCGAACTTTTCAAGAAAGCCGTCAGGGCACTCTGAAACAAATAACCACACAAGGGGGACAATATATATAATGAAGAAACTTTCAGGACTGTTTTTGGGCGACCGCGTTATATGGTTCGTGTTTTTCGCGCTCTGCGTAATTTCGGTGGTCGAGGTGTTCAGCGCACTAAGCCGCCTCACCTACGAAAGTGGCAGCTTTATCAATCCCATTGCCCACCACGCTGCGTTCCTGCTAATGGGACTGGTCGTGGTGCTTATAGTCCACCGTTTGCCGTGCAGGGCTTTCAGGATAGTGCTGCCCTTTGCCGCGCTGTTCTCCATTGTGCTGCTCGTCCTGCTGCTCATGGGCTTCGGAATAACGCTCAACGGAGCTTCAAGATGGTTCAACTTTTTCGGAATACCCCTGCAACCCTCCGAGATAGCCAAGGGCACAATGATTATCTACACCGCCCTCGTACTGTCGTGGAACCAAACCGAAAAGGGCGCAGCCCCGGGAACGTTCAAACTTATTTTCGTCCCTACCGTGGTGGTCTGCGGCTTGATTGCTCCCGAAAACCTCTCAACTGCCATACTGCTGTTTCTTGTCATAACGCTGATGATGTTCATCGGGCGCATACCAATCATTACTATGGGCAAAATGTTCGGTGTGCTGGCTATAATAGCCTCCATACTCATAGGCTCGCTGCTTGCCATAAGCAAGGAACAGGCGGCGGGCATCGCAAAGACGAAAATCGGAAAGCGAGTGCCCACATGGAAAAACCGCATTGAAAGCGTGATAGGCGGCAAGACGAAAAAACTTTCGCCCAAGGATTTCGATATCGACACCGATGCGCAAAAGGGACACTCCAACATAGCCATAGCCACAAGCAACATCATAGGCAAAGGACCGGGCAACTCGGTGCAGCGCGACTTCATCCCCCATGCCTACAGCGACTTCATATATGCCATAATCGTCGAGGAGCTCGGCTTTGTGGGGGCTGTGGGCGTGGTGCTGCTGTATATGCTTCTTCTGCTGCGCGTGGGCTACATCGCCCGCAATTTCAAGGAAAGCAGCTTCCCGCCTTTTCTCGCAATGGGGCTTGCGCTGCTCATCGTGGTACAGGCTTTGGCAAACATGTTTGTTGCCACAGGACCGTTTGTAACCGGACAGCCGCTGCCGCTGATTTCAAGCGGCGGCACGTCAACCCTCGTCAACTGCGCATACATAGGCATGATACTCAGCGTTAGCCGCCTTGCCAAAAAGCAGGAACGCAAGCACAAGGCAGCCGCGCTTGCAGCATCCCCCACCCCGGAAATGCCAGAACCTGAAGATGCAGAACCCGAATACATACCGCCCGCCGAACTCACGGCAAGGGAAATAGCATCCGCCAACTTCGGCAGCGACACCAACGACAAGCAGGAATAAGCCTGATTAAACGGATTACATTATTTTTGCAGTAGCACGAGCGGAATTGCGCGTTTGTAGGGGCGTATTGCATACGCCCTGAATTGCGCCGGTTATGCAATGCCGTGGCGGAGGGTTGCGGTGCAGTTCGTGCGGTGGTGTACAGGGCGTATGCAATACGCCCCTACAATTTCCACAAAACTTTTCCATTAAACAAATTGCACCGCCGTAGGGGCTATTTTGTTTGTCCAACGAATGCCAAACAGCGGATGGACACACTCGCAAAGGCGGAAAACCGCTTTACATTGGAAGAAGAAACTTTATCACGCTCTGTTGATTCTCTCCACCAACTCCTCCGGTGTCAATATCTCCATCTTTGAGAACCCGAACCACTTTTTCCCCAAGTCCTTGATGGATGCTCCTATATGATACACGGCATCGTCAATGCAAAGAAAACGGTCATGCGACAAACGGAACATTTTCACTTCAATCGGTGTGTATTGGGCATTGTGCCTGTCAATATCAAGTTGTAATTGCCGGCTGATTTGTTGGGTGTAAATTGTGGCGGAAACATCAGCCATACGTTTGTCCAACAACGTCAGCACGGTTTCATCCACATAGTTGTCTATAAGAATGATGCCGTTTTTCGCGCTCTTTATCAAATCTGACACAAAAGCATAGGCATCATATACCTGACCGTTATAGAACACACCCTGCTTGGGTTTGGCACTCCCAGAGTCCAGTCTGCGAAAAACCTCATCTATGCGTTTGTCCGCCTCCTTTTGGTGCTGCTGCATTTCCAACTGATGATACTCCATTGTTGAGAGACGCTGAAACACCTCTGCGTTAGTTGTCATGAAATGCCTCATGGCAACAAACGCATCCATAATACGGATGCTTACATTAATTGCAGTTTCACTCCTAAGAACAGTTGAAAGCATTGCCACTCCCTGCTCCGTAAAAGCATACGGACATACCGAAGAATGTTTCAAACTGTTGAACCGGTCACAATTTGTGACCAGTTCCTTCATTTCCTCTTTTGTCAGTTGAAAACGAAAACGTTCAGGGAAA